>JBGTJT010000108.1:0-10385 GCA_041744995.1 Pirellulales bacterium
CGCCCAGGCCATGCTCTACCTACGGTCGATTTACCTCAACGGCGACTGGAAGGAATTCGACCAACACCGAATCCAAACTGAACAAAATACGCTCTACGGGCAAGCTGCATAAAAGCGGGATGCGAGTTACACCCAAATCAATTTGGTTCGTGAGATCCTCTAGTTTGCGAACTAAGTATTGATCAATCTGCTCCTCATTTTCGTCGACATGCGTCGACTGAATCTCGTGAGGCGTACTGTACAGGAACACCAAAATTGCATTTATCAAGGTTAAACAAGCCACTAGAATCACACAAGCGATCGGCGCCACTACGGATGTGATACCAACAGAGGCACTTTCAACCGTCTTGGGCTCAACTTGCGGAAACAGTCCCGTTACGCGTCCAGCCGCTATCCAGGAATTATCTGTGGCCCGCCGAATCTGTGATTTGCGCGTCAATTCACCCAGCTCAGCTTTCGTTCGGATTTCGCTGCCGGAAAACGGCCCGAGTTCTTCACGGCTCGTCTTGATGTACCATGTGACCATTTGGTCCCTCATGCGCGAAAAAAAGCGGTCACTATTTTAGTACGCCCGCCGTGAATCGTTGCCCAGATTGATTTCATCACCACAAATCCGAAATCTGAAATCCGAAATCCGAAATCAGCTACTAGCTTTCAACACCGCCAGATGATGCGCCGTCCCCACCAGCCGGTCCCAGTTTTCGTAGATGTATTCCGGCGGGCCGCCGACTTGGGCGACCACGTTGGCCACCTCTTCGGTGGCGACCATTTCGATGGCGTCCCAAGGGCAGACCTTTAACTCATAGGGATTCGTCTTCTTCTGCGGGATATGAACGCACACCTCGCAGCCGACGCATCGCTCCAGGTCGATCTCGCACCAGCTTTGCAGATTGTGGAACTGGTCGTACTGCTGGCGCTTCTCGATGCAATCAACCGGGCAGACTTCCAGACAGGCTTCGCAGCCGGTGCAGTTGTCGGCGTTGATCACTGCCAATTCCTTGGGAACCTTCTTGCGGGGCGCTTTCTTGGCCATGTCGTCTATTGCTCGAAACAGTGTTTGCGATTGAAGTTAGGCCGCCGGCGGCGACCGGCGGCGCACTAATATCATACGGTGTCGGGCGGCTTAGATCAATTCGGCCCAGACGCGGGTTCCACGCCAGGATTCTAAACAAGACGGCCAAATTCCTAAGTACCAATACCTAAATCCTAAACAAATCCGAATGACTGAACTTAGAATGTTCGAAACGCGAGGGTCACGAGGTCTTGGTCATTCGAGACTTCGTATTTCGAACATTGTTTAGGGTTTAGGAATTAGGATTTGGGATTTCTCCTGGCGGGATTCAATCCTTGTCATCCAACCGCTGGAGCTTCTCCTCCATCCGCTCCATCCGCTCGTGCAGCCGCTCGAGGGTTTCGATCAGCCGCCGAGCGTCGAGTTGCTCCGGATTGGGCCGCAGGGCAGGTTCGGCCGCGGTAAGCTCTCGCTCCAGGCCGCGAAGCTGGTCGCGGATTGCTTCCGCCTGGCGGCGCAGGCCGGCGGCTTCGAAATGTTCGGCCGCTTGAGCCAGATGCCGCACGGCGGACTGCAGGTGTTCGGTTCGCGAAGCGGGATGCTCCGGCGCGCCCGCCTGTTCGCCCGCGAATTCCCGCCGCAGTCGCTCGCGCCGCTCGCCGAGCGCCGTCATGCGTGCTTCCAGTTCCGCCTGGAAGGCATCGCGGCGGGCTTGCAGTTCGCTCTGTTCGCCCTTCACCTTGGCTTCCAACTGCCTGGCCTTCGCATCCTCGCCGGCAACCTGATATTGCTGCAACAGCACGTTGTTCATCCGCCCGCGATCTTCAAGCCGGGCCTGCTCGGCGCGGAGTTCCGCTTCGCGGCTGGCCGCCCAGCGTTTGGTTTGCTCTTCCTCGAATTCCAGTCGCCGCATCTCGCGATGCCAACTGTCGCGGCGAATATCGTCGGCGACCGCCTCTCGGACGGGATCGTCGGGCCGCTCGCGAAACTGCGCAGCGGCAACTTGCGGCCATAACGCGACCAGGCACGGTAAGCCAAGGACCAGCCAACTGACAGTTCGTGAGTATTTCATGACCACGGCTCCAGAGCGGACAAAGGGGGAAGATCGACCACCACCAATCAGCATACGCCTTGCGGTCCCCTTTTCCCAGTATATTCCGCCCAACCGGCCTGCGGCGTTACGGGCCGTGAGCTAGTCTTTGACAGTCCCAAACGTTTGTTATCCTCCACGCCTTCATGACGATCTTCACGTAATTCATGTTTGCTCAACCGCTTCGTTCCGAACGCCCCCAGCCGATCGCCCGTGCCGGTATTTGGTGCGCGGAGAACGTGGCGGCTTTTTGGGCGGCCATCGTGGTGGCGGCGATGGTAATTCGCTTCCCGCACTTTGAAGTACTCAAGTTCTTCGCCGAGTCGGCCGCCTACCTGCTGGTGCTGCTGTGGCTGTCGCAATCGGCCCTGATGCGGCCAACGATCGAAAAGGCAATGCGGTGGCAACGACGGACCGCGGCCCTGTTGATCGGCCTGCTAATACTGGGCCAACTCGCCGGACAACAGTGGGGGCTGTTTCCGTTTGTGCGGTGGGACATGTACACCCGACAGGAAGGCTCGGCGCAATTCGGCTACTTGGCTTACGAAGCCCACCATGCCGGCGGCAGGCGCGGCAGCTTCAACCCGGCGCATGTCGCGGCCAGCCTCAATGAGAACCGGCTGGTCACGAAGTTTCAGTCGCTGCACCTTGAAGGGCTGCATTACGGCACGCTGTCGCCGGGCGGAGGTTCGCGATTCGAGCAGATGCTCGTGGCGCTATGCCGCTTGAAGAACGAGTCGGCCACCGACCCGATCACCGCCGTCTCGGTCTATGAATGCGGCTTTCACATCCACCGCGGCCCCGGCGACGCCGGCGTGCGGCGGAAGCTGCTGGCGACCTATCCGGTGAACAGGTCGACGGACGCCGCCCAGGAGGCCCGGCCATGAATGCTGCCTGCGGCAAACAGGGGACGTGCGCCCTGGAGGAGACGTCATCGGCAGGGCGGGAGTCTACTCTGACGGAATCGAGCCGCCGTTTGGCCGGCTCGCCCGCACAACTGCTGCACGGACAGGCGAACGCGCGCAGTTTGGCGGCGTTTCGTATTTGGGTGTTCGGCTGCTGGCTGGTGCTTACGCTGTTCTGTCCGTTCACGCAATTGAGCCGCCTGCCGGTCGAGGCGTTCCAACCGACCGGCGTGCTGCACAATCTGCCGACGGCGGTCTGGCCATGGCTGCTGTCAACCGCTGGCTTGTGGACGATCAAGCTGTTACTGGTGGCGACACTGTTGTGGAGCATCCTTGGCGGGGCGAAAGCCCGGGCGGCGATGATCGCCAGCGTCGGACTGTTGCTGCTGGTGCAATCGCTGCTCCGCGGCTTTAGCGGGCATATCAATCATGGCGAGTTGCCGCTGTGGTTCGCGGCGCTGGTGCTGGCCTGTTCGCCCTCGCTGGACGCCTTTGCGTGGCGGCCGGACCATCGCCGCCGCGCTCCCGCCCGGCCGCGTGTACACTATGCGGCGCCGCTGCAACTGATCGTTGTGCTGTTCAGTTTGACCTACCTGTTCGTCGGCGTGGTGCGACTGATCGATGGTGGCTTGCCACTGCTGTTCTCCGACAGTCTGCAAATTTGGTCGATCCAGGCCGCCTATCTGCCGCGGTACTACACCAACGACTTCGGCCTGCTGCTCTACGGGTGGCCGCAGTTGGGCTATCTGCTGACCGCCGGATTCATCGTGGTCACGATCTTCGAAATCCTTTCGCCGCTCGTGTTGTTCTCGCGGCGGTTTCGCTATGCGTGGTTGGCGGTGATCATCGGCTTTCATGTCGGCACGTTACTGTTGATGAATATCTTTTTTGTCCACAACCTGGTGCTGCTGGTCGTGATGATCGACTTCGACCGCTGGTTTAACGTCGCGGATCACTCCGCGAAACGAACGATCTGCATGAACCGTCAGCCTGTTGAAGCAATCTTTGAAGCAGGGATGCCAACATCAGCCGGACCGCGTTAGCGGCGCGGACGGCAGTCGGCGAACATAAGACGAATGGTGCCGCAAACCGGGGGCTAGCGCCCTCCGGCTGATGTTTGCATGGCAACGGTGGCGCCGCTGCACGAGCTACCCATTTGCCGAGCGGTGGAAGTGGACGTGCTTCCAAGTGCCTTGGTCGTTGTGCCACACGCGGGTTTCCTCGAACTTGCTGGTGGCCGGCGCACCGTCGACCAGCCGTTGTGTCAGCCGCACGCAGGTCACCACCGCCGTGTCGTCGCCCAGCAGCATCACCTGCGGGCTGATCATGGTTACGTTCCACGGCGATGCGGATTGTTCCAGGTCAAAGTAGAACTTATGAAAGTCCAGCCCCTCGACCAACTGCCCGCGGGCTTCCGGCTCGAAGGCGGTGAGGCCTGAGTCGCAGAGTTCGGTGTAGGACTCCCAGTCGCCGCCGGCGATGCTTTCCAGCAGCCGCTGGTTGAGGGTCAGCAGTTCGTCGACCGTGGAGTCAATGTTTGCTTCGTCAGTCATGTGTGGTTTCTCGATCATAGATCAGGAATCGATAGGGCCAGTCGTTCTTCTCGTCGGCCACATGCGGCTCGTCGCCGGCGAGGCTCCATTGTGACAGGTCGATCTCCGGAAAGAAGGCGTCTCCGTCAACTTCCGTTTCGACCAGCGTCACGTACAGCCGATCCGCCAGCGGCAGGGCCAGTTCGTAGATCGTGCCTCCGCCGATGACGAACGCCTCGGCGTCATTGCCGACCAGCGACAAGGCGTCCTCCAAACTGCCGGCCGTCTCTACGCCGTCGGGTTGATAGTCGGCGCTGCGCGAGATCACAATCGACCGCCGCTTCGGCAGCGGCCGGCCGATGGAGTCGTAGGTCTTACGGCCCATCAAGATGGCGTGCCCTGTGGTCAGCTTGCGAAACCGCTTCAAATCGGCCGACAAATGCCAAGGCAATGCGCCCTCCCGGCCAATGACGCGATTGAGCGCCATGGCGACGATGAGACTGACGCGTTGAGGACCGTTATTCATGGAGCATTTTGCATGTTGTAAGTTGTAAGTTGCATGTTGCAATGTTGTAGTTTTGTGCGGTCAATTTCAGTCACATGCAACATGCAACATGCAACATGCTCCATGCTCCATGCACCATGGTTAGACGGCCACCGGCGCGGGAATTCTTGGGTGCGGGTCATAGTTGGTTAGCTCGAAATCTTCGTAGCGGAAGGCGAAGATGTCGTTGACTTCGGGGTTGAGTTTCATCGTCGGCAGCGGTCGCGGTTCGCGGGACAGTTGCAGGTGGACCTGCTCCAGGTGGTTGTTGTACAGATGGGCGTCGCCGAAGGTATGGATGAACTCGCCGGGGGCCAGGTCGCAGACTTGGGCCACCATCAGGCAGAGCAGCGCGTAGCTGGCGATGTTGAACGGCACGCCGAGAAAGATGTCGGCGCTGCGTTGATAGAGTTGCAGGCTCAAGCGGCCGTCGGCCACGTAGAACTGAAACAGCAGGTGGCACGGCGCCAGGGCCATTTGCGGCAGGTCGGCCACGTTCCAGGCGCTGACGATCAACCGCCGCGAGTCGGGGTTGGACTTGATCTGCTCGATCAACTGGGCGATCTGATCAACATGTCCTCCGCCGGGCGTCGGCCAGTTGCGCCATTGATAGCCGTAGACCGGCCCCAGGTCGCCCGACTGGTCGGCCCATTCGTCCCAGATGGTCACCTTGTGGTCGTGTAGATACGCAATGTTCGTCTCGCCGCGGAGGAACCACAATAGTTCGTGAATGATGCTCCGCAGGTGGACCTTCTTGGTGGTGACCAGCGGAAAGCCTTCACTCAGGTCAAACCGCATCTGATGCCCGAAGATGCTCAGCGTCCCGGTGCCGGTGCGATCATCCTTGGGCGTTCCGCGATCGAGCACGGTTTGCATGAGGTGGTGGTATTGGTGCATTTTGGATGTTGCATGTTGTATGTTGTAGGTTGGATTGGGTTGCTGCATTGTATCGCACCATCGGGCAAGGCGTCGACACGGGGGGAATCTACTCGTTGGTTACAACGAGTCGTCCGACCGCGTCTACGGCTTCCGTCAATCCGACACAGGTGATTTCACGATACATCCTCACCGCCAAAACCATGTGATTAGACCGGGCGAGGCGCTGAACATTTTCCATGTTCGGCGTCATAGCTCGATTGGACTCGACAATCTGGTCAAGCGTCCGAAGGTCTGGATAGGGAGGTGTCCGGCCAATAAAACCATGAGACCGAGGGTCGATTCCGTAGTCGCTTGAGGACTTTAGGATAGCAGCTTCTTGATCAGGACTAACCTTGATGTCGTCCTCATAGATCCAGCTACTTAGAACCTCAATTGCCAGCCCATATTCCCCGTGATCTACAAAGGATGCCAATTCCGACATGCGGTCTGCATCAAAATCGGTGTTGAACAGATCTAGTAGTCGTCTCAGATCCCGCTGCTTGTTGCTAAACACGAATTGCCTTTGAATTTCCGCTGTTCATTCGTCAGACTTCATCGCTTTGCTGGCTTGCTCTGGTCGTCGGGGCTGGAATCGAGGGCGAGTTGATTGTCGTTCCTCCGCCTGCAGCCTATCAACCAAAGAGTCAAGCGTCCCACCGGCGTCCGCGAGCAATTTCTCTCGCACCGCGTGCAGTTCGTCAAGAATCGGATTGTTCATTCGTCGTTGTCTCCTCCGAGAAATTCCGCCGGCGTACAAATCAACAACTGCCCGTATCCGCGATCATCCAACAGTTGATAGATGCGAGGAAGTTCATGGGCGTTCGCGATATCGATGTCTCAATGTAAACGGTGTCCATCACGGCATTCTATGCCGCATTAGAAAACTCCACAATGAACACTACGATGATTTCCCCGCCAACGAAAACTCCGCCACCAGCGGGCGGTGGTCGCTGGCGGTGCGGGAGAGTTTGGTGTTGGGGACGCGGACGTGTTCGATCTCCACCGCACCGCGGAAGTAGAGCTTGTCCAGCGCCCCAACCGGCAGCCAGGAGGGGAAGGTGCGGAACTTGTCGCTCGGCGCGGTCGCCTGTTGAAACCCTTCCTTGGCGAACGGTCCGGAGATGAGCGTGTTGCGCCAGTCGTTGGTGTCGCCGATGCAGATTGTCGGCAGGTCGGCCGATTCGAGAAACAGCCGGTGCTCCAGCAGTCGGTGTACTTGCCAGTGGCGCTCTCGTTCGCTGAGGCCCAGATGGAAATGCGCCACGTGCAGGGGGCCGGCGGGCGTGTCAATCACCGCCAACTGGGCACCGCGGGCCTTACGCAAGCCGCGTCGCAGCGAAATCTGATGCGACCGCTTGATCGGCCACTTCGACAGCAGCAGATTGCCGTAGCCCCCCACCTTCAGATGCACGTTTAACTGAAACAGCCAGTCGGCCGCCTCGAACGCCTCCCGTAAAAGCTTCGGTTGATCGTCGCGCGAAGAACGTGGCACGCCGCGGTCGACCTCCTGCAGGCAAACGATGTCGGGCGATTCATGCGCCAGGCAATCGAGCACCCGCTGCAAGCAGTAACGCCGGTCCCGCCCGCCGATCCCTTTGTGGATGTTGTAGGTGAGGATGCGCATGGGAAATTTGTTATATTCTATTTGTTATTTGTTATTGAAGTTTGGAAAGACTCGGCCAACTGGCCCAATAACAAATAAGCAATAACAAATAACAAATTCCCACCGGTCAGTAACCCTCGGCTACGTCGTCCGGCTTGTCCTGGGACGCCACCTCGCTGACGGGTTTCTTCATGCCCGACCGTTGTTCTTCGGTGCCGGGGACGATCTTGGGGCTGGGGAGCGTTTCCTCGATGATCTCGCGCAGCTCCTCGGAGAGGATCGTCTCGCGTTCGATCAGCCGTTGCGACAGCGCGATCAGCGACGCCTTACGAGTCTCCAGCACGCGGCGCGACTTTTCCAGCAGCGTGTTGATGATGCGGTTGACTTCTTCATCGATCTCCCGGGCGGTCTGCTCGCTGTGATGCTGCTCTCGGTGGCCTTCGCCGCCGGCGATGAACGCGCTGCGGCCGCTCTCGCGGAAGTTCACGCGGCCCATGCGGCTCATGCCGAATTCCATTACCATGCTGCGGGCGATCGCGCTGGCCCGCTCCAGGTCGTTTTGCGCGCCGGTGGAGATGTCCTCGAAGATCATCTCTTCGGCCAGCGTGCCGGCCAGCAGCACTTGAATTCGCGATTCCAGGTCGGCCTGAGTCATCAGGTAGCGATCTTCCTCGGGCCGCTGCATCGTGTAGCCGAGCGCCGCCAGACCGCGGGGGATGATCGACACCTTGTGGACCGGATCGGTATTCGGCAGGCTGTAGGCGACCAGCGCATGCCCCGCTTCGTGGTAGGCGATCCGTTGCTTTTCGTCCTCGTGGATGATCCGCTGTTTTTTCTCCAAGCCGGCGGTGACTCGCTCCACTCCGTCGTTGAACTCGTCCCTGCCGACGGCATTCTTGTTGTTGCGAGCGGCCAAAAGCGCCGCTTCGTTGACCAGGTTGGCCAAGTCCGCGCCGACGAAGCCGCTGGTAATGGCGGCCACCTTCTTCAGGTCGACGTCGTCGCCCAGCTTGACGTTCTTGACGTGGACTTGCAGAATCCGCTCGCGCCCGCGGACGTCGGGCCGGTCGACCAGCACGTGGCGGTCGAACCGTCCGGGGCGCATCAGCGCCGGGTCGAGCGTCTCGGGGCGATTGGTGCCGGCCAGCACGATGATGCCGCTGGTCGACTCGAAACCGTCCATTTCCACCAGTAGCGCGTTAAGGGTCTGCTCCCGCTCGTCGTGTCCCCCCACAACGCTGCTGCCGCGGGTCTTGCCCAGTGCGTCGAGCTCGTCGATGAAGATAATGCAGGGGGATTTCTGTTCGGCCTGTTGGAACATGTCGCGAACCCGCGCCGCCCCGACGCCGACGAACATCTCGACGAAGTCGCTGCCCGAGAGGCTAAAGAACGGCACGCCCGCCTCGCCGGCGACGCACTTGGCCAGCAATGTCTTGCCGGTGCCCGGCGGGCCGACCAACAACACGCCCTTGGGGATGCGTCCGCCCAGCCGCTGGTACTTCTCCGGCGAGCGGAGGAACTCGACCACCTCGCGCAATTCCTCGACTGCTTCGTCGATGCCGGCCACGTCGTCGAACGTAACGCCAAGGTCTTCCTGGGCGTGCAGTTTGCCGCGACTGCGGCCGAATGCCATCGGCGAACCGGCGCCGCCGAGCCGTTTCATCATGATGATCAGCACCAGGATGAACAGGCCGGTAATCAGCAGCATCGGCAGCCACCGCTCCCAGACGGTCGGGCCGCTGGAGTAGTCGAACGGAATGTTGTTCTCTTTGAGGAGTTGATTGATATCGGCGGAGACGGCGTCGCCGGCGTTCTTGTTGGCGTAGAAGTTGATCTCGCGGGATTTTGCCTCGTCTTCAACCGGTTTCCAGTGGCCGGTGTGCGGGTCCATCTCAATCTCTGTTTGCCGAACCGTACCGGTGACGCGGAAGTCGTCGATCTCGACGTCTTTCATCTCGCTGTAGCGATAGTTGTTTTTCTTGCTCTTCTCGTCCTCGGAGGTGATGTCGATGTACCGCAGCCGCGGAGGATTGTCGTCATTACTGGCTATGATCAGCCGCTCCAGATCGCTGTACGAGAACCGCACCTCGGCCTTATTCTGCAACAGCAGCGCGACAACCAGCGTGCCGACGCCGATCAGCAACAGATACAACATGATCTGGTTGCCCGACATATTAGGACGTTTGTCGCCCTTGCTGGGTTGTTCGGAACGATTTTCCATGAAAAGCTCTTCGGTAGGCTTGAGGCTTGAGGCTTGAGGGATGCTTGCCTCGCGACTCAAGCCTCTATGCTGTCAGGTCTTGCGGCAATAGCCGATCTAGGGCATCCTACGCTGCTCTCTCTGATTATACAATGACTTGCCCGCAGCCCGCCATGTTACGGCCGCCGCAGGTCCCCGGGGGAGAGAAATTGCGGTAGAGGATTCCGGTTATTCAAACTACGATGGCCAGCCTGCGCAAGTTCGCCATAGTCGCACCACCCATACGACTCGCATGAGTTCCAGCACCACAATCAGCCCCAAGAACATCGCCGTCCTCGGCGCCACCGGGAGCATTGGTACCAGTGCGCTGGAGGTAATCGCGGCGTCCGGCGGTTATTTGCGGGCGGGGGTGCTATCGGCCCACCGCAGCTTGGAGCAATTGACTTCGCAGGCCAGGCAATTTCGTCCCGATGTGGTCATTGCCACCGATCCACTGGCCGCGGAGGCTCATGATTGGACGGATTTGCCCGCCGGATGTGAATTGCTGGTCGGCGCGGAGCATCTCGACGCGGCGGTTGCCG
>JBGTJT010000109.1:0-6271 GCA_041744995.1 Pirellulales bacterium
CTCTCCGCCGAGCTTGCCCATCCCGAGCACCACGAACCGCGCCGGCGAGCCGTCGGCGGCGCGGGGCGTGCCGCGCTTTTGTTCCTGAATGCGGCGGGCGTAGCGCAGCGCCGCCTCGACGACGGCGTCGGCCAGATACGATATCTGCTTGGTGACGATCTCCAATCGCTGCTGGCGGATGATGTCGCCGTAGCTGATTCGCAGGATTTCGCGCCGCTTGAACCGCCGCAGCGCCGACATCACCGCCCGCTCGTCGTCGAAGGCGTCGATCTCGGCAAAGATTTCCTCGATCAGCACCTCGCGGCGGACCGGCTGACCCTCGGTCATGCGGAGCAGGTCGTAGCCGGCCGGATCGCGGATGAGCAGGTCGCTGAGGTGCTGGCTGGTCGAGAATATCCGCAGTAGAATCTGCAGCGCTTCCGGATCGCGCTCGAACAGCCCGCCCAACGCCAACGGGCTGACGCTGGCCGAGACGAACCGCTCCAGGTTGTTGACCGCCATGTCGGCGTCGCTGGTCGCCGGCAGATGCTCGCTCAACTGGCGGCAGACCACCGCCATCAGATCGAGCGGCAGCCCGTCTGCGGCGATCCGCTTCAGGTTGCCATGCGCACGCTTGGCATTGGCCACGCCGATGGAGGTGAGCCAAGCGCTCGCCAGGTCGGGATCGTCGAGATATTGAGCGACCTGTTGTGTATCCATGTTCCCCTGGGCAGCCGGCGAGTTACGCAGTTGCCGCGCGCGGTGTGTGAGGGGGAGGCCGCCGCCCGGCGTGAAATAGCACCTTTATCGTAGATCGCCGTGACAAACCGCTCAAGCTGGAGCATTGGCCAAAATCGGCCGCCCACCATCCATCATCACACGGTCAGCGTGTAGACCTCCGGTCCGGCGTGTTCGGTGACCACTTCGCCGAAGAAGGTGAAGGCGTTGGCGTCATAGATGGTGACCGGCAACATTTGGCCGATCTGCCGCTGATTGCCGTCGAACACCACGATATGATCCCACCGCGTGCGGCCGGTCAACTGCATGTGGGGGCCTGTCTCGCCCCGTTTGACGGCGTTCTTGCTGGGGCCTTCGACCAGGATCTCTACGTCGCGGCCAATCCACTGCTGGCCGTCCTGCTCGCTGATTGCGTTCTGCACGGCCAAAAGTTCGTTATTGCGTCGTTTCTTGACGGTTTCCGGAATGTCGTCCTCGAACAACTCCGCACCGCGGGTGCCGGGCCGTTCGCTGTACTTGAAGATGAAACTGTTCTTGAAACGGCACTCCTCGACCAGGCGGACGGTATCCTGGAACTGCTCCTCCGTCTCGCCGCAGAAGCCAACGATAAAGTCGCTGGTCACGGTCGCGTCCGGCACGATGGTGCGAATCCGGGCCATCATGTCGCGGTACTGCTCGACGGTGTAGCCCCGCTTCATCCGCTTCAATACGTCGTTGTTGCCATGCTGCGCCGGCACGTGCAGGTAGTGCGACATCTTGGGCAGGTCGCGCAAGGCTTCCAGCACGTCGTCGGTCATGTCCCGGGGATAGTTGGTCACGAATTTGATGCGATCGACGCCGGGTATCTCGTGCAGCCGATGCAACAGATCGGAAAAGCGGGTCGTTTGTCCATCCGCCGTATAGCGGTAACTGTTGACAGTTTGCCCCAGCAGCGTGATCTCGCGGCACCCTTCGTCGGCGAGTTGACGGCACTCAAACTCGATCTCCGCCAGCGGGCGGCTTTGTTCCGGCCCGCGCACCTTCGGCACGATGCAGTAAGTGCAAAACTTGTCGCAGCCGATCATGATCCGCACATACGCCTGAAACGGCGTGGGACGCATTTCGGGATTGCGCAGCGGGTCGTAGCTCTCGAAGCTGTCGGCGACCGCATGTCGGTTGCCCGCCGTGCGGTCGAGACTGACCTCCAACTGTTGCCCGGCGCCGCCGCGGGCGCGTTCGATCAAGTCGGGCACCTGGTGCAATTGTCCCGGCCCGACCACCAGATCGACATACGGGGCGCGCTCGAACACCGTCCGCTGATGATTTTGCGCCATGCAGCCGAGTACGCCGATTACCTTCCCCGGGTTATTCGTCTTGGCGTGCTTCAAGCGGCCGAGTGCCGAGTAGATCTTCTCTTCGGCATGTTCGCGGACGCTGCACGTGTTGAACAGGATCGTGTCGGCCAGCTTCGGCTGGTCGACCAGTTCGTAGCCGCGCTGGCGCAGCGAGGCGACCACCAGCTCGCTATCGAGCATGTTCATCTGGCAGCCGACCGTTTCGATATACAGTTTGTGGGACATGGGAATTCTGGTTTGAGCCACACCGGTGACTTGCTTGCGATCGTCGCAGTTCGTCTGGTTAATCTTAGGCCGCGCCGCTTTGCCGGTTGGCGCGTCGTTGTTTCTTCTGTTCTTCCTCGGCCAGCCGCTTGGCGCGGGCGTCGAGAATTGCCTGCCGCTGCCGCTCCTGGCGATATTCCTCGCGGAACTCCTCGATCCGCCGATCGCGATAGCCGCGCATCAGGCGAACCAGCGACGTCACCGCCACATAGGCGGCTACGGTCAGTATCGCGACGTCCCAACCAGAAATATTCACCGGCCGCTCTCCCTTTCGACCTATAGGTTGGCCTTGCCTGGCCGTCCCTCTCAGCGGCAGCTAGCATCCTGCCGGCAATTAGATAGTGTAGCAGGAATGGGGCAGGGGGTGGGAGAGAGGATTGGCTGGCTGAAAACTAGATTCCGCCGAACCGCTCCCCAACTTGTACCGGGTATCCGCGCAAAAATTCCGCCGCGGCCATTGGCCGCTTGCCTGCCGGTTGCAGTTCGCCGATCGTGATCGCTCCGGCGCCGGTTGCGATCGTGAGCCGCCCGTCGGCAGCTTCGATCACTTCTCCCGGTTCTCCGCCGCTGGCGGAGGATTCCGCTTCGACCTTGGTCAGCGTTACTCGCAGCGGTTCCTTGTCGGGCCGCAGCCAATGGGTGTAGGTCTTGGGCCACACGCAGAACGCCCGCACCTGGTTGCAGATCTGTTCGGCGGTGCGAGTCCAATCGACCTCGCCGTCGCTTTTGCGCAGTCGCCTCGCTCGGGTGACTTGTTGGTTGTTCTGCTCAATCGGGGCCGCCGTGCCGGCGAAAACTTGCTCCATCGCCTGGATTGTCAAATCGGCTCCCAGTTCGGCCAACCGCCGCTCCAGTTCGTCGGCCGTTTCATCAGGGCCAATCGGCGTCCGCTGCTGGGCGATGGCCGGACCGGCGTCGATCCGCGGGGTCATGTGAATGACCGTGTTGCCCGTTTCCTTCTCGCCGTGATAGATCGCCCAGTTGATCGGCGCCGCGCCGCGGTACTTGGGCAGCAGCGAAGCATGCAGGTTGATGCCGCCGTGGGAGGCCGCCAGCAGCGTCTCCGGCGCGAGAATCTGCCCGTAGTCACAAACGACGAGCAAGTCGGGCGCCAGCTCGCGCAATTGCCGTTGAGCTTCCGGCGTGTTGACGCTCTCGGGCGTGTAGACCGGGGTCTCGTGCGCTAGGGCCACGTCGCGCATCGGGTTGGGATGCAGCTTGTTCTTCTTGCCTTGCAGCGGTCGCGACGGCTGAGTGAACAGCGCCTGCACTTCATGGCCGGTCGTGTAGAGCTTTTCAAAGGTCGGCACCGCGAACGGCCCGGTGCCCATCATCACGAGTTTCATATTGGTTCACACCGTACCCAGTTCGATGGAAGCACCGTCGCTGGGGAGCACGAAAATCTTGCCGTCGCCGATGCGGCCCGTGCGGGCGACCTCGACGATCTTGCGAATGATCTCCTCGGCGCGGGAGTCCTCTACCCACAGGGTGATTTCAACCTTCGGCAGGAAGGCTTGCGAGTATTCGCTTTCGCCATACTGGTCGAGATAGCTCTTTTGCCGGCCGAAGCCTTTCACCTCACGGACGCAGACCGCTTCCAGCGGTGCGCGGCGGAGACTGTTCAGCACTTCTTCGGCCAAGAAGGGTTTGACGATGGCGACGACTTGCTTCATGGACTCGATCGCCGATTGGCTAACTGAAAAAGTTTTCGCCGTACAGATTGAACTCGGGCCCGGTTTCGACTTCCATGTCCCCCTCGACCTTGGTGTAGCAGGCCAATCGTAGGCGGTCTTCGTTGCCGATGAAGTGAAACGAGGTAATGGGATCGAACTTGCACTTGGACGCTTCGAGAAAGCCTCGCTTGCTGGCGTTTTCCATGCCCTTGGTGATTGCCACGATGCAGGTTCCGCAAGCACCTAACCCATGGCAGTTGAGCACCTTGTTGACCGAAGCGCCCATGCCGTTGAGACCGTTGTAGATGTTCACGCCGGCATCCAATGCCACGCGACGGAGGTTGGCCCCGTGCGGCACTTCGATCTCCTTCTTTTCCTTGACGAACTTTACAGTGGGCATGGTGTGTCTCGAGGGAACCGCGGTAATGAAATGGATGCCGCCCGCCAAAGTGCGGCTACTGAAAATCTACCCCATCCAGCGGCCTGAATAAAGGGCGCAAGCGGCAGTTCGGCCTTGGCGGCAATCATGGTTGCGGCTCGCAGGCAAACGAGTCTCCGCGCTGCGGTATTTCGACGCGGGGCATGCCCGCCGCCCGCAGGGAGTCGGCCAACGCTGCGGCGGCGTCCGCTTCGCCATGCACCAGGAAGACGCCCTGCAGCCGGCCTTGTTGGGCCGTTTGATTGGCCCAGTCCAGCAGTCCGGCCTGATCGGCGTGCCCGGACAGCCCTTCCAGCCGATCGATCTCGGCACGGACCTCATAGCTGCCGCCGAGGATCGGCACCGGCGACATGCCTTCGAGAATCTTCCGTCCTAGCGTGTGCTGGGCCTGGTAGCCGGCGAACAGCACGGCGCTGTCGGGATCGCCGATATGGTTCTTCAGGTGGTGCAAAACGCGGCCCGCTTCGCACATGCCGCTGGCGCTGATAATGATCGCCGGCTGCTTGCTCGTGTTGAGCGCCTTCGATTCGGCGGAGGTGCGAACGTAATGCAGTCGCTCGAAGCCGAGCGGATCCTCGTCCTCCTCGGCCAGCACGGCCTCGAGCATCGCGTCGTTGTAACATTCCGGATGCGCGCGGAATACGTCGGTCACGTTGACCGCCAAGGGGCTGTCGACAAATGTCGACACCGGCGGCATGTCGCCCGATTCCCAATGCAGGTTGAGCCGATAGACGATCTCCTGTGTGCGGCCGACGGCGAAAGCGGGAATGATCAGCTTGCCGCCGGTGCGGTGGGTTCGTTCCACCATCCGCTCCAAGGTCAGATCGACCTCGCTCCGCGGCCCGTGAAGGCGGTCGCCGTAGGTGCTTTCCATGATCAGCCAGTCGGCGCCTTCGGCGATCTGCGGGTCGCGGAGAATCGGCACGCCGAGATTGCCGACGTCGCCGCTGAACACCAGTCGCTGCCGCTGACCGTTCTCTTCCACGTCGAGTACCACGCTGGCCGAACCGAGCATGTGGCCGGCGTCGATCAGTGTGGCCGTAAGGCCCGGGACAACCTCAAACGGCGTATCGTAGTCGCGGGCACGAAACTGCCGCAAGGTGCGGGCGGCGTCGCGCTTTTGGTAAAGCGGCTCGAACAGCGCCCGGCCTTCGCGTTTGCGTTTCTTGTTGACATAACGGACGTCCGATTCCTGGATCTTGGCCGAATCGAGCAGCATGTGGGCGCACAGATCGCGGGTGGCGTCGGTGCAGTGGATCTTGCCGCGAAAGCCGGCGCGAACCAGTGACGGCAGGTTGCCGCTGTGGTCGATGTGCGCATGCGACAGCACCACCGCGTCGATCGTATCGGCTGCGAAGGGCAACTGGCGGTTGATCTCGAACGCTTCCTTGCGGCGGCCCTGGTACAGTCCGCAATCCAACAGCACGCGTCGCCCGGCCGCCTCGACCAGATGCATCGAGCCGGTGACGGTGCCGGCCGCGCCATGGAAGGTGAGATTCATTTTGCCTCGGGCTGGGAAGAATTCGATTCGGAATGGTTGGTCGAGGCTTCGCTTTGCCAGTTTGCGGAGACCACGTACAGTGCGATCGCCGCAACCATCATCGTCGCCGCCACGAAGCGGCGGATCAGGATGCCGCGCTCGACATGTTGTTCCAGGTGATGGTGGCCCGCCTTGGCGATCAGCGCGCCCAGCACGATCGCCCACAGCCCTCGGGTTGATATCACGATATTACCCAGCACCGGTCCGATAAGCGACAGCGCCATGTAAAATAAATACATCGACGGCAGCCAGGCGCAGGCGTAGGGAGCGGCGTACAGCCAGGCCCGCCGCTTCCGAGCGCCGA
>JBGTJT010000110.1:0-7019 GCA_041744995.1 Pirellulales bacterium
TGGCCGACCGCTACCAGGGCGTTCGCGACAGCCACGAAGCGGCCCTGACCCAAAAGACCGAGTGGCAGCGACAAAGCGGTAAACTCGGCAACGAAATCACCGGCCTCCAAAGCCAAATCGCCGCCGCCGCCGGACGGCGTCGGCGGCAACAGGAGAAGCTCGACACACTGGCCGCGACGATGGCCGAGTTGGAGCAGTCCGCCGTCGAAACTCGGCAACGGCACGAGCAAGCCGAGCAGCAACTGGCCCGCCGGGAGGCCGACTGGGCCGAGGCGAAACAGCAGTTGCAGCGGCTCGTCGCGGAGCGCGACGCGCTGCAGGAGGAATTGGCCCAATTGCGCCAACAGCAGATCGGCGCGGGTGAGCGGGCGGCAATGCTCGAAGAACTGGAAGCCCGGCAGGAAGGGCTTGGCGCCGGGGCCAGGGAACTGCTACTGCGATCGCGGCAGACGCCCCACGAGCCAGTGGGACAAGTCGTGGGCTTGGTGGCCGACTTGCTGCAAGTGAAGGTCGACGCCGCGCCGTTGATCGAAATCGCCCTCGGCGAGCGAGCCGGTTTCGTCGTGGCTGCCGCGAGTGAGGCATTTCAACAGTGGATCGTCGGCGGCGATCATCGGCTCACCGGCCGGGTGGGGATCGTACTGCTCGACTCCACGGCGGCGGCGCGTCGGGGCGTGGATCTGTCTGGCGAGCCGGGCGTTGTGGCCCGCCTCGACCAATATGTGGAAGTGGACCAAGAATATCAGGGACTCGCCGAGAAGCTACTGTCGTCGTGGTGGGTGGTCGAGGATCTGGAACACGCCCAGCGTCTGGCGCGAGGCCGCAGTCTGAACTTCGTCACGCTGCATGGCGAGGCCGTCACCGCCGACGGCACGATAGCGCTCGGCCCGCGGCAGCAAACGACCGGCCTGATCTCGCGCCGCAGCCAGCTTCGTGAACTGCGGCGGCAATTGGCGGCCTACGAGCAAGACGTCAAGCAGTTGGCGGCCAAGATCGCCGACTTGCGCGAACGGGTCGCCGCCAGCCAGCAGCAATCGGAGTCGCTGGCCAATAGCCGAGACCAGGCCCGCGAGCAGGCGGCGGAACTTCAGATGCAACTCCGATCGGCCGAGGACCGGTTGGCCCAGTTGACCGAGCAGCATCAAGCCGCCGCCGCCGAGGTACAGCTCGCCGGCGAGGAGCACGATTCGGCCGTCACCCAGCTACAGGTCCGCCAACAGGAATTGGAACAGGTCGAAGCCTCGCTGACCGAACTGAACCACGAGATCCAGCAGGCGGATGAACAGATCGAGGAAATCAACGGACGTCGCCAGACGTGCATTCAGGAAGTGACCGCCGCCAAGGTCGAGCTGGCCAAGAGCGAGCAACAGCTTGCCGATCTCACCTTGCGATGCCGCCAATACGAGCAGGATTTTCAGGAACGCCGCCGGCTGCTGGCCGAGGCTCGTCAGGAACTCGAGGAAAGCCGGCACCGGCAGGCGGCTTCGCAACTAGCCGTGCTGCGGACCAGCAGCGAGTTGGCCGAACTCTACCTGGCCAAGGAAACGCACGCGGCGGAAAATCAACGCTTGGAAACCGATCGCGAGGGGGTGCGTCTGGAACGCGCCGGCTTATCGAGCACCGTGCAGGCGCTCCGCGGCCGTTTGCGCAAGCTCGAAGGAGAGATCCACAAGGTGGAACTCGATTCGGGACAATTGCAGCATCAGCGACAAACACTTTCCGACCGGTTGCGGGAAGACTACGGCATCGAGCTGTCGGAACTGGAGCATCGACCTTCGGCCGAGGAACAGAGCCTGCGGGACGAGGTGGAAGAGGAAATCGCGGAACTTCGCCGCAAGTTAAACAACATCGGCGGCGTGAACCTCGAAGCGCTCGACGAGCTGGAAGACCTTGAAACCCGCTATGAAGATCTTTCCGCCCAGTTCCAGGATCTCTCCGCGGCCAAGGTGTCGCTGGAGCAGATCATCGAAAAAATCAACAACGACAGCCGCCGGCTGTTTCAGGAAACGTTGGAAACGGTCCGCGAGCATTTTAAGGGATTGTTTCGCAAGATGTTCGGCGGCGGCCAGGCCGATATCGTGCTGGATGACGAAAACGACGTCCTCGAGTCGGGCATCGAGATCGTCGCTCGCCCGCCCGGCAAGG
This sequence comes from Pirellulales bacterium, assembly GCA_041744995.1. GTDB lineage: Bacteria > Planctomycetota > Planctomycetia > Pirellulales > UBA7805 > JBBDLY01. Next base: position 2,146 of record JBGTJT010000110.1, read on the forward strand.
AGCCGCGGAGCATCTCGCTGCTTAGCGGGGGCGAGAAAACGCTCACCTGCGTGGCGCTGCTGCTGGCCATCTTCCGCAGCCGCCCTAGCCCGTTCTGCATTCTGGACGAGGTCGACGCCGCGCTGGACGAAGCGAATATCGGCCGGTTTATCAACGTGCTGCGGGAGTTTCTCGAATTCACGCAGTTCATTGTCATCACCCACAGCAAGAAGACCATGACCTGCGCCGGCACCTTGTATGGGGTGACGATGCAGGAGTCTGGCATCTCCAAGCGGGTAAGTGTCCGGTTCGAAGATGTGACCGACACGGGCGAAATTCTAGAGTCGGCCACACGCCGCGAGGCGGCGTCCGACGCCGCCGACGAGGACGACACGCAAGCCGCGTAGGATGGGACCATTGTCCCGTCCGTGCATAATAGTAGCGGAACGCGCCGAGAGTTCCGTGGCTTGGTGTTAATTTCGATGCGTCGGAATTCTGGCGAATTCCGCTACGGCCGGACGGGACAATGGTCCCATCCTACAACCGCTACAGTCGTTGCCATCCCTCCAGCCTGCCTTGCCTCTGTCCTTTGCGCGGCTTGCTCCGTAGGATTTTCCGGGGCGTTCTTTTCAACAGGATCAATCGTTAGAGGTTTTTTGGGTGGTAGAGTTAAGCTGTTTTCCCGCAACAGGTTGAGTTTGCGCCGTCGCGGGAATTGTATTCTTGGGAAGCTTCGTTACGGGCGTTGTTATTCGCGCTTACGTTACGACTGGCGAAAGTTTCTAAAGTGCGCCCCCCAAAACGCTCGAAACATATCTTCGGAAGGTGATGTTTCAGTCACACGCCTGGGCAACCAGGTCACGCGACGGAAACGCACCGAAGGGGGGAACAACTTGCCGTCAGTGTACGCCAACTGAGCAGCGCGTGCCGAGGTTTCGCATGGATTGGATGCGAAACCTCGGAGAGGGCGCCGGTAAGGGTTCTTCTCTTCCTCCACCAAGGCATCGTCGCCGTATGACGACGAATTGCCTTCGCCACGTTGCGAATGCTTGGAGGAACCGCCCCCTGGGGCGTCCGCCGGTTCGCGTGTCGCGATGGTCGTTCGTGGTAACCGAATGGCGCGGCTCAGAAGGACCTGAACCACTGCCGCTGAAAAGCGAAAAATTTTGACGTAAGGCCCCGACCCAGATATTTGCCAGACACGACCGAATGAGTCCCACAGCCAGCGGGAAGGATCCGTGCGACGGTCGCAGCGAGGCGGATAGGGGTAATGATGTTTCGCGTTGGACGTGGATGAACCACGTGTGGGCGCGAGACGTGATTTGAAACCAAGCGAGAGTATTGGAGTGCCTGTAATGAAGGTGTTCACAACTGGACAGGTCGCAAAGATCTGTAAGGTGGCCCCACGCACGGTAAGCAAGTGGTTTGATTCAGGCCGTCTGAAGGGCTATCGGATTCCCGGTTCACAAGACCGGCGCATACCCCGCGAGTATCTCATCAAGTTCCTCAAGGAACATGGGATGCCGTTGGGCGATTTAGAAGACGAGGCGATGGCGAAGGTGCTCATCGTGGCTCAAGATCAAGTTCTCATGGAGAACCTGCGTCGCGAGCTGCCGCAAGAGCGCAGCTTCAAGGTGGCCACGGCCGCCAGCGGCTTCGAGGCGGGAATTCAAAGCGAAAGCTTCCACCCCGACTGCATCATCGTCGATTTCTCGATCGGACAGATCGAGGCGCTGCAGATTTGTCAAAATCTGCGACGCAACACGGAATTTGCCGAGACGATCCTGATCGCCTTGCTGCCCGACGACGGCAGCTCGATGAGCTTCGATCGTAGCAGTATCAACGAGACGTTCAAGAAGCCGTTCGATGCGGCTCTCTTGGCGGAACGCCTCCGCACGCTGATCGGCGCCAAGAAGGAGATGGTCTAAGTAGTAGGATGGGACTATTGTCCCGTCCGATCTTAGTCCTTCTGCCTGCCAGGCAAAACGGAGAAGCTCCCTTCGCCGGAAGAAACCAACCCTGCTGCGGCAGACCCCCGCAGCCGGATAATTTTCGCTCGACATCGTTGCCGAAGCTGCCAGCTTCGACAAGAAAAAGGCCCGCGCAAGCGGGCTTTTTTCGTAGGCCGCGCAACGTGCTGGTTAAGAACCTTCGGTCGCCCCAGCTCAAACCGTCCGCCCCCGCATGGACGCGGTCGGGTCAGCTTCCGTCAACGAGTGGGCTAGGGACTTAACGCGCCGTCCGAACCGGCCGTAAGGTCGAAATCTTGCTTCACCGACCCGTGCGGCAAATCGACGGAAACCGTCCGCTCAAACAACAACTTGCCCTGGGGGATGATTCCTTCTCCGTCCACTTCATACGCGACGCCGTCGTATCCGGAGACGCGAACCTGATGCGGCCCGCCAACGACTCCGCGATCGGCCAGCGTGTGGTAACGGCCATCCTCGATGACGGCGTAACCGCCCGGGCCGCGGTTGCCTTGCGACGAGTCGGGGTCGAAGCTGATTGAGCCGGCCGGAACCGGTTCGCCGTCGAACGTAATCCGCCCGCTTACTTGATAACGCTTGGTTCCCCCGTCGCCGCATCCTAATTGAACCAGGCAGAGCATTGCCACGGCAACCGCGGACAGCTTCCGTTTCTCCGTCGAGCCAGCGCTGTTCATGATCCTGCCTTGATGCCTCCTAATGGCAGGCCGTCGTTGCGGATACCCAGGGAACGGTAGGTCTCCAGGTCAATCGACTCGCTGATAAAATGGACCGCGCCGTCGGCGGTCGCGAAGAAACAGCCCCCGGTGTGTTGGCTCCCAAAGGTTCGGCCGACTACCGTATAACCCTTGCCGGGCAGCGCGTTGATCCCGTCTCGGCTGGCGGCCACCATAAACGGCGCGGCGTCGGCGACATTGGATTTGAAACTGCTGGCCCAACTCATATCGGCGAAATGTGCCGTTGTCTCGCCGACGATGATGGTATTGGAGAGTCCATCGCGAATCTGAGCGGGCGAAATCCCCGAGTTGGCGAACAGGATGCCGTTGTTGTAAAAGTACCGCTCATGATTGCTGGCCCGGCAATGAAACTCAAGCCCGCCCCCCTGCACGCCAACATAGTTCGAGTACGGAGTATCGGAAGAATTGCCAGGATCCGACGGACACTTGAATGCGGCCAGCGGCGTCAACGCCACCGTGAAATTTGGTTCCGGAATCGCCCGGTCGGGCCGAGAATGGGCGTTGCTTTGCGTGGAGAAGTCCTTGGCCAGATCGAACTGTCGATACAGGTTTTGCTGTTCCATATAGGGCAGCAGCAGGACGGACCAGGGTGCCCCGCGGTGTTGGGCGATTTTGTGGCACCATTGGCTCGAAGTTGCATCTTCGGAGGACAGCATGCCGGAGGGAAACACGCCGTGGCTAAACTGATAGTTGCTCAGCGCCAAGGCAAGCTGCTTCAGGTTGTTGCCGCACTGGGTGCGCCGCGCCGCCTCACGAGCACTCTGCACCGCCGGTAGCAGCAGCGCGATGAGGATGCCGATGATGGCGATCACGACCAACAGCTCGACAAGCGTAAATCCCGAACACTTAGGGTTGAGTTTCATTCCTGATCTGTCCCGAGCAAGTTCACTACGCCTCGCGAATCAAGCGCGGCGCCGTCGCCTCGTCGTCCACACGACGCCAAATACCCCAATCAACGCAACGCTGAACAACGCTATGCTGTGTGGTTCGGGGATGGGTTGTAGTTCGAGATAAGATCCAACAAGGTAACCCACCCGCAGGCCACCGGGGTTGTTGCTCGTTCCGCTGTTGGTCCACATGAAACTGAGCGTGTTCGTGCCATATTGGAAGAACGACACACCTGGGCCGAAGCTGAAGTTGGTGAACGATCCGAATCCGCTCGATATCTCGCCGCCGGTGATATCTCCAGAGGTTACCAGCGAGTTACCATTGAGGAGAATGTCCAAGCCACCGTTGTCCACGGCCCAACTGCCGTAGATCTCAACACTGGAGAGGTCCGCTTCGGTACCGATGGTGAAAGTGGTCTGCGCGGTGTACTGACCGGGCGGAGAGTTGAAGTTAGTCGAGTCGTTTGACCCAATCCAAGCGGAAGTGGTCATGTCACCGATCCAGGCGCCGGGCACGCCCGACCCGCGCCCCACGCGGACATTGCCGTTCGCGCCGCTGGGGACGCTGGTGAGCGTGTAATGCGGATCGCCGATGGTGCCGTTGGCCAGCGCAACGCGGTTGGCGTTGACGCCGGTGGCAAACAGGTCGGTGATCTGGATCCGCCCGTCGTCGAACGGAGCGAAGGCGACGGCGCTCGTGGACCGATCGTTGGTGACCGTGTTGTTGAAGGAGAAGACGGTCGGCGACGCAGGTACACCGTTGTGATAGCCGGCGGCTCCTCGGAGGCTGCCGATGTTGGTTCCGCCGTACAGTTGGGCGAGCGGAGCCGCGGCCGTCGTGCCACCGCCGCCATCATTGTTGGCGTTGCCGGCCATAACAAAGCTGTTTGCGACGGTGGGTGTTATCGAGACCGAAGCCGTGTTCACGTGAGGCGCAATGACGGACACCCCAGGAGCCGAACCGGACAATGAGACGACTCCAAAAGCCAGTCCGTTGCTCTGGGTCACCGTTAATGTGACCGAAAGATTGGCGGCCCCGCCGGTATAGGGGTTATCGAGGTAGTAAAAGCCCTTGTTTCTCCCGCCGCCGCCGTTTGTGCCCGAAACAAAATTCAGCGGAACGCCATTGTAGGTGATCGATGCAACGTACTTTCCGCACTGTTGGCGATCATTTTCTCCGAATTTCCGGGCGGCGGCAATGCGGTCAGCGGCCGTATTTTCCGGGGGCGAAGTCGAACCATTGGGCGATCTGGGCCTGCAACGGCGTCAATTGAGTGACGAAGGTT
>JBGTJT010000111.1:0-5698 GCA_041744995.1 Pirellulales bacterium
GCGGCCCACCGAGGCCGCAGCCGCCGATGTTGACGTCGAATCCCTGGTGCTCTGGCCAGAAAGCCGGGCCGGCGGCGGTGGGGTCTTTCGGATCATCGTCGCCCGAAAGGTGCCATTTGCCGAACAGACCGGTCGCGTAGCCGGCCTTCTTCAGGCGCTCGGCCAGCGTCACGGATTCCAGCGGTAGCACGTGCCCGGCTGCGGGCGGCTGCACCGGCCGGTCCTCGGGCCAGAACCGTGGGATGTCTTCCCCGTGCTGCGTGATGTGAAGCCGCGCCGGCGCCAGCCCGGTGATGATCGCTCCGCGCGTGGGAGAGCACACCGGCGACGCCGAATACGCGTCGGTGAAGCGAACCCCTTGCCTGGCCAAGCCATCGATGACCGGCGTATTCAGGCGTTCGTTCCCCTGGCACCCGAGGTCCATCCACCCCATGTCGTCGGTCATGATCAGCAGGATGTTGGGCTGCGACGCACCAGCTTGGTCTGCGGCGGGGCAGGCGGACACGATCAGCAGCGAGCCTAGCAGCGCAGGTAAAAGGCTTATTGACGATTGCACGAGACGACCACAAAGAACTAAGGGAAGCGTTCGTTGCCCATCAGACTTGCGCATGGGAAGCATCTCCGGTGTGAAAGATCAAAAACCTCTTCGACATTCCAATGGAGTTAAGCAAACAGCTCCGGCAGTGGTTCCTTCTGGGCGTCGGTCGGCAGCTTGAGATCGAGCTGTCCGAATTGGTCTCGCCCCGCACCGGCCGCGTGCAGCAAACTAAGATAAAAGCTACCCAGCGTGCGGTTGCCCGGTTGTCCGTACGTCGGATAGTGCAGGTAGCGGCCCGTCTTGAACTTGCCGCCGACGTTGCCCACCAGGACCATCGGGAAGCTTTCGTAGTTGGCATGATGCTGCTGGCCGGCGTCGCTGAGGAACACGATCAACGTATTGTCGAGCATGGTGCCGTTCCCCTCGGGGACCGCCTTCAGCTTGGCGGCCAGACCGGCGATCAGGTTGATCTGGTAGCGGGCAACGTCCAGCCGAAAGCAGACTTGATCCGGAATCGGCGTCGCGAATAGTCGATGAGCGAGTGGTGCCAGTAGCCGAGCCAGGTGAAACTGTCGACGTCGAAGTCTTGTCGGGCCTGCGCGGCACCCGAGAAGACGTCGCGGCTGTTGTCTCGGCTGCCGACGCGGCGACCGGCCAGCACGTGGGTGATGGCCCACCGTACAAGCTTCGTGGCAAAGGCAAGCGGGTTCTTGCCGCGCCGCTTGACTTACCGTCGATCAGCCATCAGCTCCGGAAGCGGGCCGTCGGAACGTGCGTTTGCCGCAAGCATTGGATCTCGCATGCCAAAGAATAGTCGGGCATCGCCCACGACGTGCAAGAGCGTTGCAAATAGGCTGCCGAGTTCCCGGTGGCCCTTGTTGCCCCAGTAGGGATACTCCACATACCGGCCTGCTCGGAGGCGTCCTCCTGCATCCCCGATCATTAGAATCGGCCACTCGAAGCAACGACTGTGATGGGCTTCGGCCGCATCGCTCATGTAAATCACCGTTGTGTTGTCGAGCATCGTCCCATTTCCTTCGGGAATTGTCGCCAGCTTGTTCAATAAGCGAGCAATCAGCTCGAAATGGAAACCCCGAATCATGACAGCCATTTCGTCCCAACTCCAGCCGTTGTAACTTCCCATGTGACCGATGCCGTGTTTATCGTAATGGATGCCCAAACCGGTGAACGTGACCCCGAAATAAGGACTGCCGACTCCCGAGGCGATGGTTACCACGTTCGTTAAGCCGCCGGACAGCGCGGCCGCCGCGATGTCGAACTGCGCATCCAATCGGTCCGTTTCCACCTTTGATGAGTATTTGTCGTGGACAACGGGTGCATGCTCTCGCAGGGTATGCTTAATTTCATTCAGACGACTCTGCCGATCTCGCATCGCTTCGTAGGCGCCGAGATGGGATTCCAGCTTCTCTTGTTCCGGCCCCGCCACCTCTTTTTGCAATTGGAACAGGTCGTCTCGCAAAAAATCGAGTACGTTGACTTGCGCTCGGAAGCGTTTGCTGGCATTGCCCTCTGCCACCACGCCAAATAGATTTCGATAGGCTGCGTCCGGATCACAAATAGTGGGCATAGGCTTCCCCTTATCCCACGCCGAGCAGTTGTAGACGACCGCTTGCGACGGGTTTTCAATCATCCCCAATCCGATGTGAGGATGTATGCCGCCAAGATGTTTGCCGAGCGCTACGTCCACGGTTTCTCCGGCTGGATTGCCGCTGCCGTTGGCAACTCCGCCGGCATTAAAGATTCCCAAGGCGCCGAAGTCGTTGGAATGTCCGCCCCCGGCGACTCTTCCCGACAGCCCATTGACGATTGTCATCTTCTTCTTAAACGCAGCGACCGGCTGCAGCGATTGCGGCAGTTCCATCGCCTCCAGGCTGAGATCAACCGTTTCCGTGCGCTGTTCCTGTTGGTTGCTGCGTTGAATTGCCGCGGGTGTTATTTGCTGCCAAGGCAGCCCATTGCCTTCCAGAATGAACACGAATCTAGGCGGCGCGGGCTGACCTGCGGCCTGGGCGCGGACCTGATTAAGCAGCGGATGCAACAACACTGCTCCTGTGCCGAAGGATAGATGTCTGAGGATATCTCGACGATGATACATGGTTTGGCTCTTCCTGGCGTAAACGAGGCCTGTTGATTGTAAGCACGACCCTTTATCGCGGAGTCGGGATTGGTGGGACGGCTCGCCGGTAGATGAAGGAATCGCTGGTAAGCAGCGAGACGATCAGCGCATGCATGCTGCCGCCGCTACGCACATAGACTTGATCCGCGGCAACCAGCGTCGGTCCATCCGCAACGGTTTCATTTCGGCCCATCCAGTAACGGAACGCATGTCTTACGAAAACCTGCCGCACCCGGTCCGACTCCGCGAGGTGATGGATTAGCTGGACGAAATCGCGATGTTCCGAGTCGAGTTCGGTGACACCCGGCACCACAACCTTACCGCTACTGTCGATAGGGACTTCGCGAAAGTTGCGCGGCGAATCATCCTCTGGCGGCGGGGCCGCCTGTGAGTCTGCGGGTAGCGCCAGCACCTTTTCGACTGTTCGGTATCGCCCGATAAAGTCATAGGATTCCAAGGTCAACCCCAGCGGATTCATTTGGCGGTGGCATTGCCAACAGGACGCCGCTTCCGTCACCTTCATCCGCTCGCGGAGCGTGTCTTCCGGCGCATGTGGCAACTGGGCGTCCACTGTAATTGGCACATCCGGCACGGCACCCCCCAGCAGCCGCTCGCGAATCCATTTGCCGCGGTGAATCGGGTCGTTCTCATCGTTAGTCGCGAAGGCCGCCAGCCAACTGGGCTGCGTCAAAACGCCTGCACGCTGCTCGGCCGGCAGTTCGAGCGGCTGATCGGGAGTCCATTGCCAGTTGTATGGCAAACTGTAGTAATCATGCACTTCCAGCTTGTCGTGCAACTCCAGGCTGGGCACTGGAAACAACCGACCGCGGTCAAGAGAATACACCGGTCTATTTGACCTGGCCGGTTTGGCCGGAAATGCCTTCCCCTGCGGATTGCGATGAAAATTGACGAACGACCGATTCGTCGTCAGCAATTGGCCCAGCACGTCGCGGTCTTCCTTTAGGATCATGCGGATCAGATGACGGGTGTCCTCAACCAGCACGTCAGGCTTCCATTCGCCCGGCTTGAGATCCTTAAACGTCTGTTCCGCGACGTCGAATTCAAAGTACTCCTCGAAGAATCGCATGATCCGCCGTTTTTCGAGGCTCGGATCCGTCAGGATTCGCTGCACTTCCCGTTGGACGTCGGCGCGGTTTGCCAGCCGGCCCTTGTCGGCAGCCGTCCGTAGTTCCACATCCGGCGCCTGGTCCGTTAGGGCATAGGCAATGGCAAACGCCAGTTCCCGCGGGGCCAACATCCGCCGCCCATGTTCGTCCGCCGGACCGACCCCCAACTCCAGACGGTAAACGGCCTCCGGCAACAGGAACATTGCCGCTAATGTGGAACGAACTCCTTGCTCCAGACCAGCATCGGCCACGTTCTTATGCAACAGGGCGACCAGCCGCTGGCGCTCCTCAGCGCTGGGGGCCCGCGCAAGCAACAGTTCAAACTGCCGATCAAGCCCCCGCTCAATCACTTTTTTCGACGGCAGCGTGCCCTCGTCGGTGATTAGCGCCCGCAGTTCCTGTACGCCTCCCCTTTCCACCAATTCCAGTTCGACGATGGCGTCGGCATTTCGCATCAGTTGGGCGATCGTCGGTTCGTCGATTGCAAACAGCGCGTCGTAGTCCTGGAAGCCCGGGCTGGGGCTTAAGGAAAACGGCTGGGCCGTTGGCGCGTTGCGGCGAACCCGATCGCGAAACCCGACATACAGGTACGGGCTGTAGCGCCACAACCGAGGCTCCGACGCCGTCGGCGTGGCCGGATCGGCCGAGAACAAGGCGTCGTGATCGACCCGGTTGCCGTAATCCGGGTGACTCAACTTCTTTCGAATTTGCGACGTGTCGACGCCGGCCGTTGCCAGGGTGGTGTCCATCCATTCGATCACCTCGGCGGTCGCCTTGGCATCCGCGCGGGGTTCTCCGGCTGGCGGCATTTCTCCGAGTAGCAGCCGCTCCTGGATTCGCGTCCACGAGGTGCGGCTGTCGTCGTCGTTCAGATCCGCCGTGAGCCGATCCACAGAAAAGTCGGATTCCTGGGTCGTCGCCCCATGGCAATCACTGCAATACCGGGTGAGAAACGGCTCGACGGTCTGCGAGAACGTATCGCCCCGCGCGCTACCAGGCATTCCAAGTGCCAGCCATAGCACTCCGATCCCCAGTATGGCGACGCATTCGATGATAACTGGGTGTTTTCTGCGCATTTCAATCCTTTGGAAGCTCAAGAAGGCCCTCGATACTATCTGTGGCGAAGCGAGTTCCCCGATCCGCAGATTGCTGATCGATTCTGAGCAGTCTCCCTGGCGTCAGGCATTGCTTCTTCGCCGAGAGCGGATGGAGAACCAACCCGCCCCACCCACTACCAGACCGATGCAAAGCGAAAACGTGCCCGGCTCCGGAACGACGCTTGGGATGCTGAGCACCTGCACGCTGTTGCTTCCGCTATTTAGCCACAACTCGCTGTCCGTGTAGGTGCCTGGGGCGAGCCAGACGTCGTTATACGCCAGGCTTTGCACAGTTATGACCGTCGCACCCGATTGTGCGACCACCCGAAGTTGCGCCCCATCTCGAATCGAGAATATCGAATCCGCCGAGATCGGTGAGGTGGCGTTGGTGTTGTTGTGGAACTCCCAAATGACGTCTTCCAGGGTCAGCACGAATCCGTTGGTGTCGAGAAGCGTTCCAAACGACTGCATATTGTTGAAAGTGCTGGCGGCGGTCCAGGTTTGATCGGCGGCCAGATTCAGAAAGGCCAGCGCGCCGCCGGTTCCCCGATCAAACTTGATGCGGGCACTGCCGTCGCCGACGACGTCGATGCCATCAGCACCGATCGTCAACGTGTTGTTATGGAAGTTGATATTGCGAGTCGTGTCAGTATTGAACCGTACTTTCCGCACTGTTGGCGATCATTTTCTCCGAATTTCCGGGCGGCGGCAATGCGGTCAGCGGCCGTATTTTCCGGGGGCGAAGTCGAACCATTGGGCGATCTGGGCCTGCAACGGCGTCAATTGAGTGACGAAGGTT
>JBGTJT010000112.1:0-6091 GCA_041744995.1 Pirellulales bacterium
GGACGATGCGGACGACGAAGCGTCTGCCGAGGACCAGCCGCCGCGGGAAGTGACCTACAAGCCGTTCGAGGAAGTGCAAGACGATATTCGCGAACTGCTCGCACGCCAGAAGGCGCGCCGGCAGATTAACGAAATCATGCAGGAGCTACGCGGCCGATTGAACGATTACAACATCCAGCGGGCGTCGGCCACGCCGGACATGCCGGAATCGCGGCGGCCGGTCCGTCCCGACTTCGCGGCGATTGCCCGCGGCAAGGGCCTCAAGAGCGACAGCACGGAACTGCTCAGCGCGGCCGAATTCCAGGCCGAGGAGCAGATTGGCAGTTCGTTCGAGATCCGCACCACGCAGTTTGGCCAAGAGGTGCAAGTGCCCTTTGTTGCGGCGCTGTTCGAGCGGACCGGACCGAGCAGCCTGTTCATTCCGATGCTGACGGAGGACTCCGACTCGAATCGGTATTTAAGCTGGAAAGTGGAAGAGGTGGAAAGCAAGGTGCCGACACTCGACGAGGTGCGCGAGCAAGTGGTACGAAGCTGGAAGCTGGGCGCCGGGGTCGACGACGACTCGACGCACGCCCGCGGCCTGGCCCGAGCGGCCGCCGCCAAGATGATCGAAGAGGCTTCTTCTCCGACCGCCTCGCTGCTGGAGTTGGGCCGGCGGGCGGGTCGGCCCCAGGTGGAGACGAACCTGTTCAGTTGGATCGCACCGCCGCTCGACATGCGGAGCCAGCCGACGGTCAGTCTGTCGACGGTCAACGGCGTCGAGCAGCCCGGCCCGGAGTTTTTCAGCGTCGCCACCGGTCTGGGCGTGGGCGAGCTGGGCGTGACCATGAACCACCCCAAGACCTTCGCCTATGCGGTGAAGGTGGTGGAGGAGGAGCAATCGATCGACGACTTGATGCAAGAATTCCTCGATCGCTCCGGCTCTCCGATCACGATGATGGCGGCCCAGATGGCGATGCAATTCGACTGGCGCGACGTGCAGCGGCAATGGTTCGACGACCTGGAGAAGCAATACGGCCTGCAGTGGCAGGTCGAGCCAGAGTCGATTAACCAGTAGCGACTGCATTATGCGTCGCTTACTTGGCGAACCGTGCCGGGCGCGACGGGTTCGCCGCGGTCGGCGCTGGCGCAGGCGGCGAAGCAGAGTTCCAGGCTTTTCAGGTTGCTTTCGGCGCTGATTGTCGGCGGGCGGTTCTCCTCGATGCTGCACAGCAGTTCGCCCATCGTTCCGTGGAAGCCGTCGGGGAACCAGCGTCCGTGTAGTTCCGGGATCGCGACCCCTTCGGCCGCGTACAGCTTGACTTCTTGAATATTGTGGCTCACGCCGCTGCTGATCGCCGTGGCCGACTCGCCGGTCACCACCGTCTGATCGTGTTTGCCGAAGCGGTTGTCGCCATTGAACAGCAGCGAAGCTTGCGCCGTGGGGAACTCGACCAGCGCTTGGGCCAACAGCGCCGGCTGGGCAGCCTGACCGGGCGAGCGGACCATGGAAGCGAACACCCGCTTTGGCTTGGCGTCGCCGAGGATCGACATCACAAAATCGAACCAATGGATGGCGAAATCGAACAGGATCAGGTGCTTGACCTTGTCGAACTGAGTCGCCTTCACCCAGTTGTGATCCCAGTGGACGCCGATCTGCACCGAGTTGACCGGACCAAGCAGCCCGGCGGCGGCCGCCTCGCGAATGTAGCTGAAATGGGGCGCCCAGCGGCCATTCTGGTTGACCGCCAGGGTGACATTCCGCTTGGCGGCCAGTTCCACCAACTCGCTGCCTTCGTCCAAGTCGAGCACGAATGGTTTCTGGCTCAGCACGTGCTTGCCCGCCAGCAGGGCGTCGCGGACGATGGGCGAGCGAACTTCCGGATGCAAGGCGATATCGACCACCTCGATATCGTCTCGTTTGAGCAGTTGACGGTGATCGGAATAGACGTCGGCCTCGGGATAAAACTCCTGCCGGCGGGCCTCGGCCCGTTCGATCTGCAAGTCGCACAAGGCCGCGACACGGTAGCCGGCGGCCCGATACGCCTTGAGGTGATCCTTGGTAATGCCGCCGCAACCAATCAGGCCGATCGGCGGCGAATAGGACTTGGGATTCTGCGGCTGATACGGCAGCGTGGGGGCGGTCAACGAGGCCAGCGAGGCGGGCGGGGCGATGTATTTGCTGTCGGTGTACTCGGCCATGGCGGGGCGGCTCCAGGTGAATGCCTGCGGGAAAGTATGGATCGTGGGGGGACGGCGTGGGTCGTTTTGGCCCAACTCTGGTCAGTATCGGGGCGATTGAGCTTGGCCACAACAGGGCAGGCATGGGTCATTTTGACCCAGCAAGTGGACCCGAAGCAGTCCGCCCTCGCTGCGGGCGGTCGGCAGTCAGTCGTAACCCTATTCTGCATAATAGGTTAATGCGGACAGCAAAACTTCGTTCCGGTTGGCGCAATGCTTGCATTAGCGTGTCTGACCACGGCGACAGGGCGAAACCCAGTCAAGTGGTCGCCAAAGATGCATGGAAACGCAACCCAGATTAAGAGAGGGCCTGCTAATGACGATGGTAGATTTAGACTCCGTGATGAGTGAATTCGAGCGCGACGTCGATTCCCGCTTTCAGCGGCCCGATCCGAATGAGTGGAAGTATCGTCGTCGACCGAAATACTGCCGCAAGGTGAAGATCCAGCGGAAGAACGCCCCCAGCGCCTCTTCGTTGCGTTATGCACGATAGGCGTTAGGCCGCGAACATCGCACTGCTTCTTTGGGCCATCCTCGACCGGATGGCCTTTTTTATTGGCGGCGAAGATGGTCCAATCGATCGTCGCTTGGTTGAAAAGTTTGTCAGGTTTGCGACACTGTAGGTTTCCCGCCCGCGCAACGAAGACCGCGCCCCTCGTACACGGAACCCAACCGGATGGCGAAAGCTAGCGCAGAAACCGATACAACGCGATCGAAAGATTCACCCAAGCGAATTCTGCTGGTCGACGACGACTTCGAGATCATCGAGTCGCTCCGATACGCCTTGGAGGCCAAAGGGTACGAAGTGCTCATCGCCCGCGACGGCAATCAGGGGCTTGCCCTGGCCGAGCGGGAGGATCCCGATCTGGTGATTCTCGACATGATGATGCCCAAGCGCTCGGGATTTCTGGTGCTGGAGAAACTCCGTCGCACCCGCGAGATTCCGTTGCGCGTGATTATGATCACTGCCAACGAAGGCAATCGCCACGAGGCGTACGCCAAGATGTTGGGCGTGGACGATTACATCCGCAAGCCGTTCGCCATGGACCGGCTGGTCGACAGCGTGGCGCGGCTGCTCGGCTGAGAGAGCCGTCGCCCGTAGCGCGATTCGGTCTCCGCCGATTTTACCTGTTGGACCGATTGTCGAACTGTCCCGCGACAATTTTTTTCGGCGTCCGCCATCGGCCGGGTGGCATGAATCGCAAACCCTTATCAGCCAAGGGGTTTTTGGCGTTGTCTGCGGCGGTCCGCTAGGCTCTTTTTCGGTGGTTCCGCAGAGGTTCGTATTGCCCGGGTCCGCCTTGCGACGGATACTTGAGGTGGTTGAGGAACAGGTTCGTCGGCATGGATCGCCGTATGTGTATCAGGTAGCGGAGAGAGGCTTCCCGCCAGCGATACCTCATCCTATTTAACAAGCGATCTTTTCCAATTACTTTGCACGCGCTGTGTCGACAGCGTTCTGTTGGTCGTTTGCATTTCCCGAGGTGAAGCAGATTGCTCCGCCTCCTTCTCCCCGGCAAACCGCCGTCTCGTCACGAGAGTGACTCCCGCTTCGGTAAAACGGTTGCGGAATTCCCGGCGGCAATTAGCGTAAGAGCTAGGGGAAGGTTCTGCGGCGTCCACCGATCGCGTCGCATCGGCGCGTGCGAGGCAACGGCAGCGAACGTGCCCGCGAACACTTGACCGGACGCGTGTGTCCTGAGGGGTTCCGGTCTCGTTCGCTGGCGGACCAAGCGAAACGAACGCGAAAAGTTTTCACGACTAGTTGAAGTTAAACCAACCGTACTCACACCAGCGGAGCAGCAGCAAGATCAACACCTTGGGAAGTACGCCCAATCACAACCCGAATCTTGAAGGAGTCGCAACGGAATCGTCGTTCGACTCTGGCAATCGATTCCTCAAGTTCTTCGGGCAAGCATAGCCGGACGGAGGATCAATCATGGGTGGCGGCAGCGACATCATTTCGCTCGTGGGGCAGAACCAGGATCTCGATCAATTTCGCAAGAAGACCTGGGAGGGCACGTTCGAGGAATATCTCGACGTGGTCAAACAGCGCCCCGAGGCGACCAGAAACGCATTTGAACGGGTCTACGACATGGTCATGTCGTACGGCACCCGCACCTACGAGGAGGGACGCGAGAAGCGCGTTCACTATCTGTTCTTCAGCGATCCGCAAGACCGCGGCCGCGACGCGGTGTTCGGCCTCGACGACGCCCTGGAATTGCTGGTGAACGCTTTCAAGAGCGCGGCGCGGGGCTACGGCATCGAGAAACGGGTGCTGCTGTTGCACGGGCCGGTCGGCAGCAGCAAGAGTACCATTGCGCGGCTGCTGAAGAAAGGACTCGAACGCTACAGCGCCACCGACGAGGGCGCCTTGTACACGCTCGGCTGGGCGGCCGACGACGGCTCCGGGCATGTCGACTGGTGCCCCCTGCAGGCAGAGCCGCTGCACCTCATCCCGCAGCGATTCCGCAAGGACGTCGAAGCGCAGCTCAATGCCGGCCGCGACGAAGCCGACTACCATGCGCGGATCGTCGGCGAGTTGGATCCGTTCTGCCGCTTCATGTACAACGAGCGGCTGAAGAAGTACGGCGGCGACTGGACCCGCGTGATCAAGGACGTCCGTGTCAAGCGGCTGATCCTCAGCGAGCAGGACCGCATCGGCATCGGCACCTTCCAGCCGAAGGACGAAAAGAACCAGGACTCGACCGAACTGACCGGCGACATCAACTATCGCAAGATCGCCGAATTCGGCAGCGACAGCGATCCGCGGGCGTTCAACTTCGACGGCGAATTCAACATCGCCAACCGCGGCATCGTGGAGTTTGTCGAAGTGCTCAAGCTCGACGTGGCGTTCCTGTACGACCTGCTCGGCGCCAGCCAGGAGCACAAGGTGAAGCCCAAGAAGTTCGCCCAAACCGATATCGACGAGGTGATCCTGGGCCACACCAACGAACCGGAATATCGCCGGCTGCAGAACAACGAGTTCATGGAGGCGCTGCGGGACCGGACGGTCAAGATCGACATTCCCTACGTCACGCGGCTGTCCGACGAGATCAAGATCTACGAGAAGGACTACAACAGCCAAACGGTCAAGGGCAAGCACATCGCGCCGCACACGATCGAGATGGCGGCCATGTGGGCGGTGCTCACGCGACTGGAGGAGCCGAAGAACGCCAGTCTCACGCTGTTGCAGAAGATGAAACTCTACAACGGCAAGTCGCTGCCCGGCTTCACCGAGGAGAACATCAAGGAGTTGAAGGACCAGGTCACCAACGAAGGCATGACCGGCATCTCGCCCCGTTACGTGCAAGACAAGATATCCAACGCCCTGGTCGCGCATCCGGACGCGAAATCGATCAATCCCTTCATGGTGCTCAACGAATTGGAAAACGGCCTGAAGCACCACACGCTGTTGACCAGCGACGATTTGCGGGACCACTACCGCGAACTGCTGCAGGTGGTCAAAGAGGAGTATGAGAACATCGTGAAGAACGAAGTGCAACGGGCGATCGCCGCCGACGAGGACGCCCTCACACGGCTGTCGGCCAACTACATCGACAACATCAAGGCCTACACGCAGCGGGAGAAGGTGAAGAACAAGTTCACCGGCCAGTACGACGATCCCGACGAGCGGCTGATGCGGTCGATCGAGGAGAAGATCGATATTCCGGATAGCCGCAAGGACGATTTCCGCCGGGAGATCATGAACTACATCGGTGCCCTATCGATCGACGGCAAGACATTCGATTACAAGACGAACGAGCGGCTATTCAAGGCCCTGCAGCTCAAGCTGTTCGAGGACCAGAAGGACTCGATCAAGCTGACCAGCCTGGTCTCCAGCGTGGTCGACAAGGACACGCAGGCCAAG
>JBGTJT010000113.1:0-5787 GCA_041744995.1 Pirellulales bacterium
GCGAGCTCGATAAGGCTTTGGAATACGTTACCAGCCGCGCCAAGCCTTCCGGCCTGCTGAACATTTCTGACGCCCAGCGCGACCTGTACAACCACGGCCTGGCCACCTTCGTCTTGGGACAAGCCTACGGCATGATGGCCGACGATCGCTTGCAAGGCGTCTTCCGTCGGGCGTTGCGGCTGATCGAGGAAACCCAATGCGACGACGGCGGCTGGGACTACGTCGCCGAGGCGAAGCCGCAAGGGCACGATCTCAGTCTCTCCGTGATGCAGGCCAAGGCGCTGCGGACGGCGCTCGACAGCGGACTGGAGGTTTCCCCCAGGGTGATCAATCTGGCGATCGCCAACGTGCGGCAGCACTATCGGCCGAATCCCAAGTTCGCCGGTCCCGAGGAATTGCAGCGGCAAGGCCCTGGCATCTTTAGTTACGACGGCCGCCGTGAAGGGAACCCGGCCATGGCCGCCGCCGGCGTCGTTTGCCTGCAAGAGTTCGGCCAGTACGACGACTGGCGGATTCCTAACAACATCGGCTATCTTGTTCGCAGTGTGCGCGGCGTCAAACCGGTGCTGCCCGGCAGCGGCTCGATGCCGTTTGATCCGTACACCATGTACTACGTCGGGCAGGCGATGTACCAGGCGGGGGGCGACGCCTGGCGGCAGGTTTTTCCGCGGCTTCGCGACGAGGTGGTGCGTTCCCAGCAGCGCGACCAAAACGATCCCGCAGTCGACGGCTCCTGGCAAGCCACGAAATATCTGCAAGGCGCCGAGGGCCAACTGTACGCCACCGCCGTGGCCTGCTTTGTGTTGGCAATTCCGAACCGGTACTTGCCCATTCTGCAGGAAGGCCGCATCAGGGAGTTTGTGAACCGCTAAAGTACGACAAACATTTGTGACCTTCCGCCTTCGAATGGGAAAAGTCGGTATCGACGAACACTCGGGAAAATAGCCAGAATTGCCGCACTAGTATTCGTGTGCGGTCTAACAATTCGTGAATGATGTTTACCTTCTCCGTTTTCAACTTCGTAATCGCAGGCGGCTTGGCGGCCGCCGTGGTGGCTGCAGTCCATCTATGGCAGCGGCAGCGGCCCCGCACGCTCGAATGGGCCGCCATGGACTTCTTGCAGCAAGCGATCACCAAACGCCGTCGCTGGCTGCGATTGCGCGATCTGTTGCTGATGCTGCTGCGGTGCCTATGCGTGCTGTTGCTTGGCTTGGCGCTGGCCGATCCCAGGACCACCTCGGAACAAGCAAAGGAAGCGGGGAACGTACCGGTGCATGCGATCTTTCTGCTCGACAACAGCCTGAGCATGGCTCAATTGTCGGCGACCGGCACGCGACTCGATCAAGCCAAGAGCGAGGCAACCGTCGCGGCCGAGCGTTTTGCCGCCGGCAGCCGCTTTACCTTGGTGCAGCTTTGCGCCCCGGAGAACAATCATTTGCTCACGGCGGGCGGCTCGATCGAGGAGTTCCGCGAGGCACTCGCCAGGATCGAGCCGGTCGACGATGCGCTCGACGTCACGCAGATCGACGAGCGAATCGTGCGCGGTCGGGAATTGCTGCCCGACTGGCCGCAGGTCGCAATCGTGATTAGTGATCGCCAGGCACGAAACTTTTCTCCGGAGGTGCTCAAGGCATGGCGCGGCGAACAACCGCTCTACTGGATCGCCGCAGGCTCTGCCGCGCCGACGAACAGCGCGGTAACGGCCATCCAACTCCGAGAGCCGGCGCTGACTCCCGGCGGCGCAGCGCATCTCACCGCCGAGATAGCCCACTGGGGCGACTCGCCAAGGCGATCCGCACAATTGATTCTGCGGATCGACGGGACCGACGTCGCTACAAGGTTAGTCGATCTGGCCGCCAACCAGACGACCTCGGTTCCGTTCGCATTCACTGTTCCCGAGTCGTCAGGACCGGCCGATCGCGATCACGCTCTGCTTGAAATCCGGCTCGCCGCGGACGACTTGCCTTACGACGATGTGCGATACCTCTGGGCGCCGCTGCGGGAAAACATGAAAGTGATATTGGTCGATCAGTTCGGCACACGCGAAGACTCCGGCACCAATCGCTACGGCGAGACCTATCCACTACGGCGTCTTATCGCGACACGCAACCCGTTGGGCGAAAACCAATTGTTCGACGTGCGACACCTGGCGCTCGACCAAGTCGATGCGTCCGCCTTGGAAGAGGCCCAACTGGTGGTCGTCGCCGGCGTGGCCGATCCAGCGCCTGCTGCAGGCGCGTTACAAGAATACGTGCGCAGCGGCGGCATGCTGTGGATTGCCGCGGGCGGTGACTTTACACCCGCCGGCTGGCGTGGACTGCTTCCGTCGGACGCCCGGCTGACGGAACTTCACGGCGCGTTGCCCGAGGCGGCGTCCGGGCCGCTGGAGGTACGCCGTATCGATGTCGCCTCGCTCAGCGACGAGTTAGCCGCGCTGCCTGGCCTGTCGAGACGGCAAGTGGCCCAGTTGCTGCGGCAACCCATATTCTTCCGCACTGCGGTCATGGAACTTCCCTCGCCGGCGGAGAACCAGGCAACGGTCGAGGCTCCCGCCGAACGGCTCCAGATATTGGCCCGATTCGACGACGGCACGCCGCTGCTGGTGCAACAGTCACTCGGCGAGGGGCGCATCTGGTGGATGACCAGCGGGCTGTTTCCCGAGTGGAACACCATCGCCTTGGGCAACGGCCTGGTGTTCCTGGAGCACCTGTTCGACTTGCTGCTCCGCGGCACGCTGCCGGATCGCAACTGGCCCACCATGACGGCGCTGGATGTCCCACTTGAGGGCGCCGTGCTGGAGTCGCATTACGACGTGGCGGTGCCCGGCGGCGAAACCATTCCGCTCGCCCGCACCGGCCGTGCCATTATTGTTCCGCCGCAGACCGAACGCGGCGTCGTCTCCATATACGCACCGGAGGGCATGTCCGACGAGGCGTCGGCGGCGCCGATTGCCCAAGCGGTCGTCAACGGGCCAATCGGGGAATCCGATCTTCGTGAGCTATCGCCTGAGCAACTCGCCGAACGCTGGCAGGAACTGCCGATTGAGTTGGTAACAAGCCTCAACCAGATCGAAGCCACCGCCGGCAGTGCGGCGCCGCATCGCTGGTGGCGTTGGTTTGCTTTGGCGATGCTTGCCTTGCTACTCACCGAGTTGGCGCTGCTCGCATTGCCAACGGTCAGAGGAGAGGAGCAGAGCGCATGAACTTTCAAGATTGGCTGGCCCGCGCCGCCGGCGCCGAGAACCTGAAATCGGTACAGTCGCAATCGATCGAATTCGCCGCGGCCTGGGCGAGCGACGGACCGTTCTGGTTGCTGTTTCTCTGCGTCATGGCGATCGGCCTGGCGAGCACCTTTTACTCGCGCACCCAGCATCAGATCACTCCTAGGCTGCGGCCGGTGCTGGGAGTATTTCGCGCCGCCTCGCTTTGCTTGCTGCTGCTGCTGCTCGCCGAGCCGGTCTTGCGATTACAGTACGTGCAGTCGGTAGCGCCGGTACTGTACGTACTGTTTGACGGCACCGGAAGCATGGCCTTGGAAGATGAACTTTCAGCCGACGAGGTCGAAGCGCTCCGCGAGGCGACTGGCGTCTATCCCGAGGAGGGCCGGCGCCCCGCACGGCAAGAGTACGTGCAGGGCCTGCTCCGAGAGCCTGGCAACCTGATTGCTCAGCTCCACGAACGGTTTCGCGTCGAGGCGTTTGAACTCGGCGCTGGTGGAAGAATCCAACCACTGCTTACCGGCGACGTCGCCTCGGGCGAGGAGTTCGCCGCCAGCCTGGCCGAACAATTATCCACCGAGGGGAAACTCACGCCGCTCGGTGAGGCGTTGGTACAGTTGTCGGGACGCACGCGGCGGTCGATTCCGCATGGGTTGCTGATGATCGGCGATTTCGGTCAGAACGCCGGACTGGCGCCCACCGCCGGCGGCGAGGGTTCGCCCGCGGCGCGATTTGGCGGACCGATCTACACCGCCGGCATCGGCGCCGAGGCAATGGTCGATCTGGCCGTTGACCTTATCGCTCCGCCCGTCATGCGGGTGGACGAACGATCCAGCGTGGAAGTGCTGCTCCGCGGCGAGCAACTCGTCGGACGCACCGCCACGGTGCATCTGCGCCGGTGGGAAATGGGAACCGATGCGGAGCCGCAACTTGTGGAGACTCGCGAAGTAACGCTCAGCCAAGCGGCGGAAGTCGCCCGCTTCGACGTCGTGCCGGAACAAACAGGCGAGTTCGAGTACATCGTCGAGGTCGAGCCGCTCGCCGAAGAGACCGTCTCGGACAACAATACGGCTCGGAGGGAGGTCTATGTCAGCGATACGTTCTTACGACTCTACTACGTCACGCATCAGCCGACCTGGGAATGGCGATTCATTAAGGAAGTATTTCATCGTGATGAGCTGGTCGGCCTGCGCGGCTTTCGCACCTACTTGCAGTCGTCCGATCCAGCCGTGCGGCAGGCGAACCCGCTGTTTGTGGAAACGCTCGCCCCGGCTCGCAAAGAGTTCTTCGCCAACGATGTGATCTTCTTGGAAGACATGCCGGGCGAAAGCCTTTCGCCGAGGTTCTGCGAAATGACCAAGGAATTCGTCGGCACGTTCGGCGGCGGGTTGGTCGTGATCGCCGGCCCGCAGTATGGCCCCAGCGGGCTGCTCGGCACGGAGCTAGCCGATTTGCTGCCGGTGGAACCGCTGCCCGCCGGCCAACTTCGCGATACCGGGGCGTTCCGTCCGAGATTGACTGAGCGGGCGGCCGGCTACGACTTCATGCAACTCGGCGACACGCCGACAGCCAACGCGGCAGGCTGGGCCAACCTGGGCGAGTTGCCGTGGTATCAGCCGGTGCAGCGTGTGAAACGGCAAGTGGCCGAAGTCCTGGCGGAACATCCAACCGACACCTGCATCGACGGCACCCCGCAGCCGTTGATCGTTATCCGCCGCTACGGTCGCGGGCAAGTGATCTACATCGCCTTCGACGAAATGTGGCGGATCCGCCGCATCTATGGCGAGGAATACTACCGCCGCTTCTGGGGCCAGATGATCCATTATCTTGGCCTCAAGCGCGGCTCCGGCAGCCAGAAGCGTTTCGTGCTGCGTACCGACCGGCCGCGGTACGATCTGGAGGAGGCGGTCACGATCTCGGTTTCTGCATTCGATGACAATTTCGAACCGCTCGCCGCGGACCAACTCCCCGCGGGCGCACTGACCGCGACGCTGCGACCGGCTGCTGCCGGCACCGCAGCCCAAGCAAGGGAGTTTACCTTGCCGCAAGAGCGCGACGACCGTCCCGGCGAGTTCGTCGCCCGGCTCAATATCGCCGACCCCGGCGAGTACCGACTTCAGGTTCGCGATCCCGTAACGGGACAGTTGGCCGAGACGTCGTTTACCGTCTCCGAGCTGTCGCTGGAGTTTGTTAATCCCACGCTCAACCTGCAATTGATGCGGCAATTGGCGGAGATCACCGGCGGCAGGTCGGCGCGGCTTGCCGATGCGAACTCGCTGATCGATGCGATTGAACTGCCGACCTCCAGCGAATCGCGCTACGAGTCGCTGCCGCTGTGGAACAATTGGTTTCTATTCGGCGCGATCGTCTCACTGCTGTTACTTGAATGGGCGGTGCGCCGAGGAGCAGGCGCCCCATGACGAGTCTGGCCACAATGCGGCGACGACTTCGTTCGATCGCCCGTCGCAGATTCCTCACCCGCTGCTGCGCCGCGGCAGCGTCGCTGACGGCCGCCGTCGCCGTGGGGCTGCTTGTGTTGTTTTTACTCGATCGCTCCTTCGAGATGAGCC
>JBGTJT010000114.1:0-4816 GCA_041744995.1 Pirellulales bacterium
CGCCGGCGCCGGGACAACCGGGTCCGATCGGCACCGATTTCGCCCAGCAGAACCCCGAGATGGTCGGACAGTTCGGCGGCGGCAGCACCGGCGGTTCGGAAATCACCGACGTCTCTCGGGAGCGTCTGGAAGAACTCGGCCTGTCGCCGATCGAGTGGACCAAGTTGCCGGGGTCGCTCAAGAACAAGATTTTACAAGCCGACGGCAGCGAGGCCCCGCAAGAGTATCGTGCGATGGTCCGTCGTTACTTCCGCGAACTTGCCCGACGCGGCATCGAACTAGAACAAGGAACCAACCCGTGATACGAATCGATTGGCACAACCGACTGGCAGCGCTGCTGCTGGCGACGCTGGTTTGCGGCTACCTCGGGGGCGTCGCCGCCGCGGACGAGGCTTCCGAACGGCTGGCGAAGTTCAACGAACCACTCGACCAAGGCGTCGAGCGGGGCCTCAAGTGGCTGCAGAGCAATCAACTTGAGGACGGCTCGTTCCCTGGTCAATACGGACAGACCACGGCCGTGCCAGCGTTGGCCGGCATGGCGTTTCTGAGCAAGGGCTACACGCCCGGTCTGGGGCCTTATGGCGAGTCGATCAACCGTTGCATTGACTATGTGCTCACCTACGAGCAAGAAAAGGAGGGCGAGAAGACGGGCTATCTCGTCCGTACCGGCGAAGACAAGATGTATGCGCATTGCATCGCTACGCTGTTTCTCTCGGAAGTTTCCGGCATGGTCGATCCGGTGCGCCAGAAGAAAATCGATGAAACCTTGGCGCGGGCGCTGCGGCTGATCATCAAGGCGCAGCAAATCAAGAAGCCCGAAAACCAGGCGGGCGGCTGGCGGTATACGCCCGAATCGGGCGACAGCGACCTGTCGCTCACCGGCTGGGCGGTGATGGCGATCCGCAGCGCGCGGCTCAACGGGGCGAACGTGCCCGAGAACGTGGTTGTCGACGCCGTGGAGTACGTGCTGAAATGTCAACAAGATAATGGATTCGCGTATCAACCGGGGGGCGGTCCCAAGCCGGCCATGACCGGCGTGGGCGTGCTTTGTCTCACGCTCTGCGGGCAGCATGAACACGAATCGTTGGCGAAGGCGGGCGAGTATTTGCTCTCCGTGAAAAGCAACCCCGCCGCCGGCGGCCATGGCGAGTATTCGGAATACTATTGCGCTCAGGCGATGTTTCAACTGGGCGACGAATATTGGATCGAGTACGCCGAGGAAATGTATCCCCGCCTATTGCAACAGCAAGCGGCCGACGGAAGCTGGAGCGGCGCCGGCTATCAAACGGCGATGTACATCCTGGCGATGACGGTCCACTACCGGCAGTTGCCGGTGTATCAGCGGTAGGTGAGCCGAATGCGGAATGCGGAATGGGGAATGCGGAAAGCCGCGCAAGCGGTGGCGACGTCCTTTCCTACTGGAAACTCTTCCGCATTCCGCATTCCGCATTCGCCTACTGTCCGATCTCGAACAACTCGTCGAGTTTGGTGATCTGAATGAGTTCCAGCACCAGGGGCCGCGCGTTGATGATGCGGGCGGCGCCTCCCAGGCGCTTGGTTTCGCGAGCCGCGCCGATCAGCACGCCGACCGCCAGCGAGGAGATGAACTCCAATTCGCCCAGGTCGAAGACCAAACTTCGCGGCGGGGCGGCCAGCACGCCCGATAGTTCCGTTTGCAGGGCGTCGACCGCAGTCAGATCGGCCGAACCGCGCAGCGTGACGACCGTCATCGAGCCGTTGGTCTCTACGCGAACTCGGCAGGCCGGTTTCAGGACTTGAATAAACATCTCCGTGGTCTCCGTGGGCGAGCGAACGTTTTTCTCCGACGTCGCCCAGGGCCAAGGATCACACGTTCATTGCGGGTGGCGTCGAGTGCCTGTCCCTGCGGCGACACCATGCCAAGCGGAGAGCGGCCGAATTTGTTACACCAGATTCCCGTGCCTTCTAAGGAATGACTCAAGTACAACTTCCGCATCTGCTTCGCATGGTTGCAAGCCAACTCCACAGCTTACTTGAACAGAAGGCAACAGAGAGAACGGAGAACGGAAATCTCTGTTGTCTCTGTACCCTTTGTTGACTGTAGTTAATCAATGCCTGAGGTGGACCGAGGTTGATTGACGCACTTTCCCTTTCTTTGATTGTGATCGGGCTGTTCGAAGCAATGTGGTATCAAATAGTCTGAGGCTGAATGTCGTTCCAGCGTGTAGTAGTAATTGACACAGGTGAGACCCATCGATGCGGCAGGCAACTGCTAATGGTCAACTATCCAATTTCTGAGACAACAAAGGAGACGAGAGGTAACGGAGTCATGTTTCTCTCTGTTCCCTTCGTTTCCTCCTGTTCAACCGGAACCCGCAAATACCGAAATTATTCCTGAGCCGTCTCTAAATGCTCCACTCGCCGAACAGTTTCTCGCGAAACACGCTCCACTCGCTTTGCGGTTTGCTGTAATCTGGCGGCGGCTCCTGGGGCGCGGCGGCCAGCAATTCGGTCACCCAGTCGTCCATGTGGCGGAGCCGATGGGCCAGGCTGTTGACGATGTTGTAGGTCAGCTTGTAGGCGCTTTGGCATTCGCCATCGATCATTTCACGGTAGTCGCCGTAGGCGATTCGCATCAACTTGGCGGTCGTTTTCGCCCGCACGCTGGCTGAGTGCGGATGCGGCTCGAAGAACGACATTTCACCGAAGTGGTCGTAGGGGGTCAATTCCGCGAGCACATACTGCTTGGCCGATTCGTCATTGCCGTCGACCGACCGCACGACTTCGCAAACGCCGTCGATCACGATCCAAATCCGTCGGCTTTCGTGGCCCTGACGCACCAGCAGCTCGCCGGGGCGCGCCTTGTGCAGCGTGGCGATGTCGGTTAGTTGGCGTCGTTCCGCGGTGGTGAGATTCTCCAGCATGGGAATCCTGGCCAGCAGTTCGTTGGTTAGTTCTTCTCGCTTCATGTGATGCCTCCCAGTACGGTGGCGCGGCCGACGCGTCCGATTCCGATCATGTACGCGGCGGTCCGCAGGCTGACGTTTCGTTCTTGGGACAATTGCCAGATGCCCTCGAATCCTTGGCTCAAAACGTGGTCTAGCTCTTGGCGAACGCGATTGAGCGTCCATTGGTAATGCTGCCGGTTCTGCGCCCATTCAAAATAACTGACCGTCACGCCGCCGGCGTTGGCCAGAATGTCCGGCAGTACGGTGCGGCCTTCCTCGGCGAATTGGTCGTCTGCGGTCGGCATGGTCGGTCCGTTGGCCGCTTCGATGATGATCGGCGCCTTGATCCGCGAGGCGTTGTCCTCGGTGATCACGCCCCCCAAGGCCGCTGGAACCAGAATCTCCACGTCCAACTCCAGCAGTTCTTCATTGGTCATCCGTTCGGCTTCGTCGTAGCCGGCCAGCGACCCGCCATGGTTGCGGGCGTGCGCCAGCAGGTGGCCGATCTTCAGCCCCTTGGGGTTGTAATAGGCGCCGCTGATATCGCTGACGGCCACGACATTGCAATCGGCCTGGTTGAGGAAGTTCGCCGTATGCGAGCCGACGTTGCCGAACCCCTGAATCGCCACCCGCACGTCTTGCGGCTTGCGCCCCAACCGGCTGAGCAACTTGAGGCAGAGGATGCCAACGCCGCGGCCGGTCGCCTCCTCGCGGCCGTCGGCGCCGAACAGCTCCACCGGCTTGCCGGTCACCACTGCCGGTTGGAACCCATGGTACTTGCCATACTGGTTCATGATCCAAGCCATCACGTGCGCATTAGTCCCCATGTCGGGGGCGGGGATGTCGGTGTCGGGGCCGACGACGTCGTGGATCTGGTCGACGAACTTGCGGGTGATCTTTTCCATCTCGCGGAGACTGAGCTTGCGGGCGTCGACGGCGATGCCCCCCTTGGCGCCGCCATACGGCAAATTGACGACCGCCGTCTTCCAGGTCATCAGCGAGGCCAGCGAACGAACCTCGTCGAGATTCACTTCATGATGGTACCGCAGCCCCCCCTTCATTGGCCCGCGGGCGTTGTTGTGCTGGACGCGATAGCCGATGAACGTCGACAGGTCGCCGTTGTCCATCTCGATCGGCACCTGGACCTGCACTTCGCGCTTGGCCGTCATCAGCAGCACGCGCATGTTTTCGGTCAGTTCCAGCAGATCGGCTGCTCGATTGAAATAAAGCTGCGTTGCTTCGAAGGCTTTCATGCCTTGGCTGGCCTTTCCGGGTTTGCATCGACTCAACAGCGGTATAGCGGCCCGACGGCGGTTTGTCCAAGGGCAGTCGGTGCGCCAAGTTGACGCGGCGATCTCGCAAGCCGTTGTAAATACTGAAGATGAGGCCGGCTGCCACGTCAATTGTACGTTGCGGGTTTTCCCGCGGCCATGCGGCTGGATCGCCCCGTGGCGGTTGTGCCGGCTTCGCAACGAGGCGGCCTAAGCTCCTGCCAGCATTGAACTAGTGGCGACCAATGCAGAGAATTCTTTTGCGGATGTTCCGACTGCTGGTCTATAATGGGATTTTCAACGACGCCTCCGCGACCATCGCCGCGCCTGCCCTCCCGCAAGGCACTGGCAGAGCGGTGGTTGCTGTAAGTTTGCGGCCTTTGAGCCAAGCCGCCATCCCTTTACGGTCCGTCACTCGATGAGCACAGCTACCGCGACTAGCCTTTGGAATCGGCTGCATGAAAGCCGGCTGTTGCCCAAGCAGCGTCTCCAGCAGTTGTACCAAGACTTTACGAAGTCCGGCGCCGCCGCCGATCCTCAGTCGACCGCCCACTGGCTGACGGCGCAAGGGGCGATCACCAAATACCAGGCGCAGATGCTTGTTTCGGGGAAATCGGG
>JBGTJT010000115.1:0-2339 GCA_041744995.1 Pirellulales bacterium
CCGGCGCTCGCGATCTGGCCAGCACGATCGCCTTGGTCAAAACCCGCACGCATCAATTTGCCAAGCGGCAACGGACCTGGTTTCGCGGCCTGGCGGAATGCCAGCCGATTCCGGTTGTTTCACCGCTGGACGCTACGCGAATGGCCGGCGAACTGGCGGCGCGCATGCGGTAACGGCCGACGCACTGGGTGCAGCCAGCGAGAAAGTCGATCCCCAACCTAGACCTAAACCAAGCGTAGTCGTTTCGCTTTTTTCGGAGAAATTACAGAAAAACTCGAAAACTCTCGGCGTTTCGTGGGTAACTCAGGTATAGAGCAATTCCAAGTCACCCAACGCACGGAGGTTTTCGAGTGAACGCTACGATAGAGCGAAAGTTGGCCCGAAGCAAGCGCCGCATCCAACGACGGTTGGACAAGATGGATAACCGCGGTTGCGAAAAACCCATCATGACGGCGTCGAATATTCAGTATGAGATCGCCGACCGCACGCGGGCCGTCTCCGCTGGTGGCATCGGCCTGATTCACCAGTTGGTCAAGCATCTGGAATTGCCGCAGTTGATCGACGACCGACTGCAGTTGTTGAAGTTCCATCTGCCCTACCATGAATCCGATCACGTGCTGAACATCGCCTACAACCTGCTGGTCGGCGGCACCTGTTTGGAGCATCTCGAACTGCGGCGCAACGACGAGGTCTATCTCGATGCACTCGGCGCGCGGCGGATTCCCGATCCCACCACGGCCGGCGATTTCTGCCGCCGCTTCAGCCGCTTCGACCTGTTCAAGTTGATGGAGGTCTTCAACGAGATACGCGTCAAGGTCTGGAAGCGGCAAGATAAAGCGTTCCTCGAACAGGCCGTGATCGACGCCGACGGCACGATGGTGGAAACGTACGGCGAATGCAAACAGGGCATCGACATCAACCACAAAGGCCAATGGGGCTACCATCCGCTGATCGTCTCGCTGGCCAACACCGGGGAGCCGCTGTATGTCGTCAACCGCAGCGGAAATCGACCGAGCCACGAGGACGCCCATCTGTATCTGGACTTCGCCGTTGGCCATTGTCGGGCTGCCGGCTTCCGCCAGATCCTGCTCCGTGGCGACACCGATTTCTCCCAGACGCAGCATCTCGACGACTGGGACGCGTCCGGCGTCGAGTTTGTGTTCGGCATCGACGCCATGCCAAAACTCTACGAATTGGCCGAGCAATTGCCGCTTAACGCCTGGCAAGTGCTGCACCGCCAACAGGAGGCGCCGCCGGCAAAACCGCGAGCCAAGCCGCCCAACGTGAAGGAGGAGATCGTCGAACAACGCGAGTTCAACAACATCCGGCTGGTTCGCGAGTACGTCGCCGAGTTCGATTATCAACCGCACGCCTGCAACAAGGCGTACCGCGTGGTCGTGGTCTGGAAAGACCTGCAAGAATTCCAGGGGCAGAAGAAGTTGTTCGACTACACGCGTTGTTTCTTCTACATCACCAATCAGCGCAAGCCGTCGGCGGCGGCGATCGTGAACACGGCCAACGGGCGTTGCAACCAGGAGAACCACATTCAGCAGTACAAGCACGGCGTGCCGGCGCTGACCGCTCCGCTGGACAACCTCGTCAGCAACGGCGCCTATATGGTGATGGCGGCCCTGGCCTGGAGTCTGAAAGCCTGGGCGGCGCTGCTGCTTCCCGTCCATCCCCGCTGGCAGGAGAGGCATCGCCGGGAAAAGCAAACGCTGCTGCGGATGGACTTCGCCACTTTCCGCAATGCCATGCTGAACATTCCGGCGCAGATCGTTCGCACGGGCCGACGAATCATCTATCGACTGCTGGCCTGGAATCCCTGGCAAAACGCCTTCTTCCGTCTATTGGATCAACTCAGGCTGCCGGCGCGATGCTAAGGCCGGGCATCGAGTGAAGTCGGAGTCTGGATGCTCCGATACCGCCGCCACGCCAAACCTTGGAAGCACGAAGATGAGCACACGACAACTTGACCATCCTTACACGGCCCACGCCGCGGCGCTGAAAGTACGCACCGACACGACGGCCGAAAAGCCGCAAAAAATGGCTGACGACTTCGCTTGATTTAGGCCTAGATCTGTTGGCCCAGCCCAAGACTCAATTGCAACGCCCAATTGAGCTTTAATGAGCGATTGGCACAACTGCTCGAATTGGCACCAACCAAGGTCATCAAGTCGATAACGCAACATTGCATCAAACTCTTGTCACGCGACGATGTGCGGTGTGTGGTGTTGAAGCCATTCTCGCACCGCTTTGGCGAGCGTCACAAATGGCGACCAACATTCTAGTGACGCTGCGGGGCGCCTACAACAGCGACCCGGCAGAAGTAAAGGTGG
>JBGTJT010000116.1:0-6583 GCA_041744995.1 Pirellulales bacterium
TTTCGGGCGTTGTTCGTGTTCGCTTATCTGGTGGTCGGCGAACGAGCGCCGCTGCCGCCCGAATTGATGTACCAGCACGACGACCGCTGGTACGGTTTCGTGGGCGTCACGTTGCGCGACTACGCCCGTTGGGCGCGGCCCATCTCGCCCGCCTGGGACACCGTCGCCATGCCAGCCGTTCCCTTCCGCGAACTGGCCCGACCGATGGCGACGCTGGTGTAGCTCGCATCATTCCGCTCTACGGCCGCGCTGCTCGGATCGGCAACGCCTCCGACGGTTCGCGCTCGCCCCGCAGCAGCTTCGTCCATAACAAGTGGTGACGGGAGTCAATCTAAATTGACCGAGCACCGGAACGGTACTACAATGGTATACCATTGGTGTTTCAACATCGGAGACCGGATATGATCAAGAATCTCGTCAAGCACGGCAATAGTTGGGCATTGGTTATAGATCGTCCCATCCTCGATCTGCTCAAAATCAGTCCCGAAAGCCCGCTGGAAATCACCACAGACGGTCGTTCGATGACAATCTCCCCGGCTACGGAAACCGGAAAGAAGAGTCGCGTCCGCGCCGCGCGCAAGAAGATCATCGCCAAACACTCCAAAGCTTTCAAGAAGCTGGCAGAGTAACACGTGGCACCGCAATTTCTCAGTTTCGACGACGTTGTTGAGTCGCACGCGGAACAGATCGCCACGTACGGCGGCGGGGAAGGGATACGTGACGTGGGCTTGCTCGAATCAGCATTGGCTCAGCCTGAGGCAATGTTCGCTGGTCAATACCTGCACGCCGATCTATTCGAGATGGCCGCCGCTTACCTGTTCCATATCGTCCAAAACCATCCGTTTATCGATGCCAATAAGCGAGTTGGATTGGAAACAGCGTTGTTGTTCTTGGAGATCAACGGGCTCTCGGTCGACACGACGGACGAGCTTCTCGTTGACCTCGTGCTGCGAACGGCGCAAGGGCAAACTTCGAAACCAGAAATCGCAGAGTTCTTTCGGTCTCAAATTGCTGCTCCATGATCGATTCGTTGTAACCCAATGGCCGAGGCGGGGATCGAACTATCGCCCGATTCCCCGTGTAAAACGGCCACCCGTCCCGCCGGCGCTGCAGAAAGCGCAGCAGTTCCGATCTCGTGCGAGGCATTCGACCCCCATCAACCCGAGGCTATCAGCGATTGGTTGAGTGTTTGTCCGATCGGTCTGTCCGCGGCCCAAGTGGGTCAAATAAAGCAGGTGCTGTGCGAGTCATCAGAGCCGGGCGTTCCGTCACCCGACCCGACCGCTGGGTAAGCATCGCGAGATCGCGGACTCACAGGCCGGACTCCGGCTGCCCGAACCGACCGGGAAGAAACTCCCCGGCTTCCTCGTCGCCGGCAAGGCCCTCGGCAGTAAGACCGGCCCGAAGCGATTGAGATAGCCCCCGAGGTCAGCAAACCGCCGCGCCGCGACTGCATCCAAGGCGGTCGACAGACCGTTGCCGGCGCACTCGCTGCGGCTTGGGATAACGCCTGCGAACTGCGGCGAGTCGCCGCGGTCGACGCAATAGATTCGACAACCAAAGATCCCCCCGGACGCCAAGGCGTTCGAGGAGGGCTTGAAACGGCTGGTGCCTGTTGATTTCCGCTCTTCAAGCCGATCCCAAGAAGTCTGCATCGGCAGCTCCGTTCCCAACACGTGAACGCAGCGAAATATTTTCGCTAGTCGCTGAAACTTCTCACTGCCTCCGGCGTAATCATCCCAACGGACGCCGCTGATTCGCAGTTGGGCATTAAGCCGGACATCAAGCACTCAGTTTCAAGGCACGGAAGTATCTGCAATAACTCCTTGCGCGAGGCGTTACCAATGCCGCTGGCCGAGATAGGCACCTGGGTTGATGACGGCGAGTCGATCAGAACTCGGAAGCAGACGGCCCTCAATGGCGTGCGTCGCGATGAGGTGATTGAGTGTTAGTTTGCCGAAACCTTGGCCGCCGATGCAGACTGTTTTCACGGTCGTGTCGCGCTCGATGCTGCGACCCGGCAAGGTGTCAACTACATTGGCGGCGCGTTTGCGAAGTGACGGTTACCGCCCCCGGCTCGTATCACTCCTTCACGTTCCGCGAGCCAAAAGAGAGGCAGGTGTATCGACGAAGCAAAACGATGCAGTATGATGGCCAGGGATCGCGGGTTGTCGAGTTGCGTGAGTGCATATGCCGGAGCATACCCATGCAAGTGGAGTTTTGGGCGAAGACCACGGCCGACGAACAGCCGGGGATGTCTGTCTTTGAGCACATGACAAATGTGGGGTACGTGGCTCATGCACTGGCCTGCGTCGCCCCGGAACTGCTAACGCGTTTTCAAATGGAAGTTGCCGAGGTCGCCGTGTTGGCTGGATTGCACGACCTCGGAAAGATCTCTCCAGGATTCCAGCGGAAATGTAAGGCTTGGCTGGAAATCAATGGGGTGATTGATGTCGCACGACGTTGGGCGTGGGATACGACGATGGAAGCCGACCACGGAGCGGTGACTCACGCCGTCGTGCAGCGGTTTCTCGTCGGCACGGGCATGAAGCGACGGTCGGCCGAGTATCTGGCCGCCGTACTGGGCGGACATCATGGGAGAATTCAACGGCCTAACGGCCGTGGATTCAAGCCGGCGAAGCCGTTCTCGGAGCCACACAGTGGCATCAAATGGGAGGAGGAATGTGATGCTGCAGCGCGTTCAATCTGCGAATTATTTGGAGGCAATCTGCCCAACCTTGCGATCGATAAAGATTCGCCGGGCCTATGGTGGCTGGCCGGCTTGACCTCGGTTGCCGATTGGATCGGGTCGGATGAAACGTTCTTCCCGCTCGAAGGACGCGCCCCCGACGCCGACGCGTCGGAC
The DNA here is from genome assembly GCA_041744995.1 of Pirellulales bacterium. GTDB lineage: Bacteria > Planctomycetota > Planctomycetia > Pirellulales > UBA7805 > JBBDLY01. The sequence goes on from JBGTJT010000116.1 coordinate 2,867, forward strand.
ATCGCTGCCGAAGCGGTCGCTGCAATTGGCCTTATTATTCCCGACGTCAGAGCGGGGTTGTCATTCCATGATCTGTTTCACGATGCCGCGCATCCGGAAGTCCGTTTTGTGCCAAACGAAATGCAACGGGCCGCCCACTCAGCTATCATCGGCCCCGGTGTATATGTCATCGAAGCGCCGATGGGCATGGGCAAGACGGAAGCAGCACTTTGGGCCGCTTATCAAATGATGTTGGACGAGAAGGCGCGAGGCATTTACTTCGCCCTACCGACTCAGGCGACCAGCAACCGGATCTATCGCCGCCTGTCGACATTCGTCGGACGAATTGCTCCGAATAGCGTGGCCAGTCGCTTGATCCACGGTAATTCGTGGCTGCTGGAGGAGCAGCTCGGCCTGCGCCCAGCCGCAACAGAAACGCAAGGGTCCGATGAAGACGCTCGCACCGGGAGGGACTGGTTTGCATCGGCCAAACGGGCGCTGCTGGCTCCATTCGGTGTCGGAACAGTCGATCAAGCGTTGCTCGGCGTGGTGGCCGCCAAGCACTTCTTCGTGCGGCAATATTCGTTGGCGGGAAAGGTCGTAATTCTCGACGAAGTCCATTCGTACGACATCTATACTGGAACACTGATCGACAAGTTGATTGTTACGCTTGAAGGGCTCGGCTGTACTGTGATCATTCTGTCCGCCACGCTCACAGGTAAGCGGCGGAATCAAATCGTATCGTCAACTCATGGAGACGATCCCGAAGCCGAACCGTCGTATCCGTTGATCACGGGCCGCAACGAAGGGCAGGATATTCAGCCAATCCCAGCGGACCCTCCGCCAGCTCGTACGGTGGAAATTGCATTCGCCCCAGCTGGCAACGCGGCGGCGGAAGCCATCGCTCTGGCTGAGAATGGCGGCTGTGTCCTTTGGATCTGCGACACGGTCGACTCGGCACAAAAGCAGTACGAGCACTTTCACGCCGGAACGCACGCACGAGTTCCGCTCGGCCTCTTGCATTCCCGTTTTCCGTTCTGGCGACGAGAGCAACTCGAAAGCGAGTGGATGGAGCGCTTTGGGAAGGCAGGGGATACCCGTTGCGGTTCGATTCTGGTGTCAACGCAGATCGTCGAACAAAGCGTAGATTTGGATGCAGATCTACTAATCACGGAATTGGCTCCGACCGACATGCTCTTGCAGCGTGCCGGACGTCTTTGGCGGCACGAACGGACGCGGCCTGGCGGTGCCTCCTGCCGGATGGTGATTTTGGAGGAAACTGCCAGCCTTAATGAATTCCGTGAGTTGGGCGCGAAAGCCATCGTCAACACGCTGGGCGGAAAGGCGTACGTGTATTCTCCCTACGTCCTGCTTCGCTCGTTGCAGGTCTGGGAACCTCGGGATCAGGTCACACTACCGACGGACATCCGCGGTCTGATCGAGGCAACCTATGAAGACTCCGACGAAGAACCAGACGCATGGCAGAAACTTCTCCTGGATTACCGCGGCGAATCGACGGCCTATCGCCAGAGAGCACAGCTTAGCAGCAACATCTGGGGCGCTGCGTTGGACGACGTCGAGGGTGTGCAGACCCGTCTGAACGAAGTCCCCACACGAGCATTCGTACTCTGCCGTAGCGTGACGAAGACCGATGTCGAATTCCTCGACGGATCGCGGGGTGATTTCCGTGAGGACGATTTCCGTTTAGCCGTCGCCCAAGCGATCCATCGGAATCTTGTGCGAATACCATCGCGGTTCTTGTTGGACACCGACCCGCATGCCGGCGTGGCCCGGTACCTTCGTGGTCCGCAAGCTATAGGTGTCGCGGATTCCACGGGAACGATCAGTTCGATAGGCTTGAAAGACAGCGTCCGGCTGCGTTGGTGCAACGATCTTGGGCTTGTCATCGAAAACACATCTGGAAAGGAAGGACTATGAACATAGCCTTCGATAATTGGATACCCGTGGTTACGGCCGCCGGTGAACGACGGATGGCGAGCGTCTGCCAAGTGCTGGCTGAGGGAAAGCAGTTCGCGGATCTGGCTGTGCGACCGCACGAAAGGGTCGCCGTGATGCGGCTGCTGCTTTGCGTGGCCCATGCCGCCTTGGACGGACCCAAGGACTACGACGACTGGCGCGAAGTGCCAGCCCGCCTCCCCGAGGCCGCGAGAGAATATCTGGAGCGGTGGAGGGATTCCTTCGAGCTGTTCGACGCCAAGAAACCCTGGCTGCAGGTGGCGGGGCTCTCAACGGGCAGCTCGAAGCAGACTTCCACTTCTAAGCTTTCTTTCTCCTATGCGACGGGAAACAACACAACGTTGTTCGATCACGGGGGCATGATCGAGGTCCGCCAGATGGCAGACAGCGAGCTGGCGTTGGCAGTGCTGACCTACCAGTGCTTTTCGCCAGGCGGGTTGATATCCCAAGTCTTCTGGGGCGATACCCAAACGACGAAGTCATCGAAGGACGCTCCGTGTGTGCCTGCCTCGATGATCCACACACTCCTGCGAGGCGGCAGCCTATTCGAATCCATCCATCTGAACCTTCCTTCACGCGAAGATATCCGATTCAGCTACGGTGAGACCGAGCTTGGAAGCCCGCTTTGGGAATGCCTTCCTGAAAGTCCGGATGACGTGCCGAGCATCAAGAATGCCACGGAAACCTATCTCGGCCGGCTGGTTCCATTGGCTCGTTTCATCTGGTTGGAGAGCAATGGCGAGTCGATGCTGCTAGGCTCGGGCCTCGAGTATCCCACATTTACCGATGGTTTTCCGCAGGAACCGACGGCCACGGTTGTAGTGCGGAATACAGCGAAGCAGCAAGAGCGAACGGTTCTTTCTTTTCGTCCGTCCCGTGCATTGTGGCGGGAACTTGCAGCCATCATGGTCAAGCGGACTGCCGAAGGTACTGGCGGCCCGCTTTCCTTGCGAGCGATTCGGGACGGCGGCAAATGCGATGTCATCGTTGATGCAGTGGCCCGTGATCAAGCGAACATCCTGGATTCTGTCGAGTCCGTATTCTCTGTCCCGGCACAACTCAGCACGCCCGCGGGCGTGTCGGCTTACGAAGCCGAAGTCAAGTTCACCGAGACCATCTCCAGTCGCTTGGCTCGGGCCGTCGAGAAGTACCGCGAAACCATCGATGGTGGCTGGGACGGGCGGCTGAAGAATGCGGGGGCGAAGAAAGGCGAATTGAAAGCCAAACTTCACGCCGCTGCTACCACTCACTACTGGACGGCAGTGGAAAAGAACCTGCCGTTATTGATGTCCTACGTCGAAGCACTGGGCACAGACACCGATGTCGTCGAGTCCACTCGCGACGCCTGGCGGAAGACTGTCTTCGCCTACGCCTGTGACGCTTTCCGGACAGCGTGCGGGCAGGAGACGCCGCGTCAGATTCGAGCCTTTGCCGCAGGCTGGAAACAATTGGTTAAACCGAAAGATGAAACCGCGTCCGAAAAGAAGGAGAGCAAACCGTGAGCCAACTGCTAGAAAAACTCCGCCGGCGAAAAGACGACCGGGCCGTCATGGCCGGTCTGCGATGCACGCTGGTGGACAGCCAGAAGCATCGGGCTTGGCCCGTGCTGCATCGGCTGGGCGTAGACGTCAACAACCGTGAAGCCGCCGTCGTCGCGGCACTCTACGCGACGCACCCCCACGAAAGCCTGGGCAACTTGGGCGATACGTGCCGCCGAATTCAAAGCAATCGCGGGGACCGGCGAAACGATGACAACAAGCT
>JBGTJT010000117.1:0-5599 GCA_041744995.1 Pirellulales bacterium
TCGCCGGCGGCGCGGAGGCGATCGGCGAGGCGGGTTGCGGTTCGTCCGTTGCCGGTTCGGGCGCCAACTCGGTGACAGGTTCGTTCGCCACCGGCGGCATCGCTACGATCGGTTCCGCGGCGCCGACGAGGACGCTCTGCAAACGAGGGGGCGCATCTTCCTGCCGCGGCGCAGCCTGCGCCGGTTGCGTCAGATGGAGAATGCCGCGATCGATCGACCGCTGCAAGCCAACGGCGATCGCTCCGTCGAGCAGGTCGATCTTGATCGGCTTGTCGGCGGCCAACTTGCGGCCGTCGGCGGTGACCAACCGGGCGAAGATGTGCATTTGCTTGTGCGTGGGGGGATCGGCTGGCCAGGGAAGCTCAAAATGAAGTCCATGCCCCAGCGGCGATTCGCGCCAGCGGGCCTGCACTTCGTACGGTTCGAAGTCCCAGCGAGCAAACCGTTTCTGATCGCCGGCGGCCTGTTGGTCCAGCAATACAATCGACACTTCGCCGGCAGCGGCGATGATTTCGCCTTGGCCGTCGCGAGGCTCGATGACGACCAAAATTCCTTCGTCGCCCGGATGACCGTCCATGTTGTAGCCGCCGGTCAGTAGTTTGTTCAGGCCGATGTTTTGCACCTCGGTGCTCGCAGCCACCGCTTGCTGCACCGCTGGATTTGGCTGCACGTAGCGGGCGCTTTCAAACAGCGGCGGCGGTCCAGAGGGATTGCTCTCTTCCAGCCCAGGCGGCAATTCGATCTCCGGCAGCGCTTCGGCTTCCGGTGGTAGTTCGACGTCTGGTATCTCCGGTATCGGAAGAAAGGGAGTCGGCCGTCGGCCGGGGGCGGGGGTGCGATCTCGTGGCGGGGTAGTGGGGCCGCGCAAACCTTGATCGTCCGAGGTGCCCGCAATGTCCGCCTCCAGCGCCAGATTCGCCCGTCGGCAGGAATCGAGCACCCGTCGATACTGGTCGACGTCCGACTGCAGTTCGTAAATGCGACTCTCTTTTTGAAACAGTTCACGCTGGAGCGCTTCGTACTCTCCGCGCGGCTGGCACCCGAGCGAGAGCGTCAGCAAGGCAGAGGCGGCAAGTAGGATAGGCAGCTTCATCGACAATTCCAAACGCAGTCGAGTCCCGGCGGCCATGCGGCCGGCGGAAACATCAATCCAAAACCATGGATGGGTTGACCGGGGCGGGATTGTGCCAAAGAGCGGCGAGCGATGCTAGAGCGATTGGCGCAAGATTGCGGGATTTCAGAGCTTCCGCTCGGAAATGCTAGCAAAGCCGCATAGAAGCGGATATTAGCGAGGGGCTATTCCCGCTCCATCGTGGCCACGATGGAATCGATCAGTCGGTAATCGAGCGCCTCTTCGGCGCTCATGAATTTGTCGCGGTCGGTGTCCTCGTTGATCTTCTCGATCGAGTGGCCCGTATGCCGGATGAGGATCTTATTGAGTCGCTCTTTCACTTTGCGGAATTCCGCGGCGTGGATCTCGATATCCGCGGCGACCCCTTCCATGCCGGCCAATGGCTGGTGGATCATGATCCGCGAGTTCGGCAGGGCGTGCCGCTTGCCCTCGGCTCCGGCGGTCAACAGCACCGCGCCCATCGAGGCGCACTGGCCGATGCAGAACGTGGCCACGTCGCAGGAGATCAACTGCATGGTATCGTAAATCGCCAGCCCCGCGGAGACGCTGCCGCCGGGCGAGTTGATGTACAGATGCACATCCGCCTTGGGGTCGTCCGATTGCAGGAACAGCAATTGCGCGACGATGCTGTTGGCCACCTGATCGTTCACCTGCGTTCCCAAGAACACGATGCGGTCCTTGAGCAGCCGGCTGTAAATATCCATCGCCCGCTCTTCGCGGCCGCTGGTTTCAATGACGTATGGCACCAGATTCATCGTGGCTCTACTCCGTGAATTGCGGGCTGGGGTTCCGCGGCGGCCGCTAAGTTCGACGCCGCTGGGAGCGAAAGTTCGCCCGGACTACTTGTCTTCCTCGTCTTCGTCTTTGGTCGATTTGGTCAGCACTTCGTCGACCACGCCGTACTGCTTGGCCTCGGGGGCCGAGAGATAGAAGTCGCGATTGGTATCCTTGGAAATCTTATCCAACGGCTGACCGGTGTGGTCGGCAATGATCTTGTTGAGATCTTCGCGCGTCTTGATGATCTGGTCCGCCTGAATCTCGATATCCGAAACCTGCCCGCCGACGCCGCCGGAGGGCTGATGCATCATCACCTTGCTATTGGGCAAGGCGTACCGCTTGCCCTTGGTGCCGCCGAGCAGCAGCACCGCCGCGCCACTGGCCGCCAGGCCGACGCAGTAGGTGGCCACCGGACAGCTTAGGATCTGCATCGTATCGTAGATCGCCAACGTGGAGGTGACGCTGCCGCCGGGCGAATTGATGTAGAAGTGAATGTCCTTGCGGCGGTTCTCGCTTTGCAAGTAGAGCAACTGCATCACGAGTTGATTGGCGTTGCCGTCGTGAATCTCTCCCTGCAGGAAGATGATGCGGTTCTCCAGCAGCAGGTCGCCGAGGGTCATCGTCCGCTGACGCTGGTAATCCGCGTAGTTGGCCTGGGCGTCGATCGGCCGCGGCTGGAATCCGTATTCGGCGGTCCGCGGCGCTGCGCCGCCCGCTTCGAGCATCCGTTGCAGGTGAGGCGTTCGTTCAGTCGACATGGCAGATCCTTCTTGGAGTCAGGGGACTGTTCAATCAGCGCGATAGCCGCTCGCGGGATACGCCGAGGCTGTGTCGGGCGTACCTTTTTCGGTAACTTCGGGAATCTCCTTCGATTCACCGCCGGCGGCGAAGTCGAGCGCCGCCACGTCGGTCGACGCCTCCTCAAACGGAATGTCGGTGAACTGTGCGGCTTCCTCGACCATCTTGAGCACCTTCCGCTCAATGATCTGATTGCGGAGCGAGTCCATCATGCCGCGTTTCTCGAGCTGGGCACGCACTTTTCGCGGCGTGTCGCCACTTTGCATGGCGATCAACATCACCTCCTCGTCGTAATCTTCCGGCTCGACGTCGATCTCCTCATGCTCGGCAATCCGCTCCAGGATAAAATGCTCGCGTAGCGCCGTGGCGGTCGATTGTCGAAGGTTCTGCCGCAACTGGTTGGCGTAGGCTTTGATATCCTGTTCGCCAAAGCCGCTGCGCTGCAGTTCGAGCACCGCCCGCTGCAACTCCCGCTCGCTTTGCCGCTTGAGCAATTCCGGCGGCAGTTCCCAGTCGGCCGACTCGGTGAGCGAGTTGGTAATTTGCTCGCGGATTTTCTTCTGCTGCCGATACTGCAACTGGCGTTCGAGACTCTGCTTGATGACGTCCCGCAGGTCGCCTTCGTTGGAAAAGTCGCCCAGACGGGAGACAAATTCCTCGGTCAGTTTCGGCTTATCGAGTCGCTTGACTTCGAGCACTTCAAACTCGATGTCGACCTGCTGGCCGCGGATCTCCTCGTTGGCGGCGTCTTCGGTCAGATTGGCCGTGGCGGACTTTTTATCTCCCGCGACGCAGCCCACCATCAGCTTGTCGAAGTCCTCGATCGTGCCGTCGTGCAGGCTCAGCTTGTTGCGGATCAGGACGGTCTCTTCCTCGCCGCGATTGATCTGCTGGCCTTCGTGGCTGGTGGTGATGTTGCATACGACGTAATCCCCCTTCTCGGCGGCGCCGTCGTGCGGCTTGAGCTTGGAGTAGCGGGAGAGAATCTCGTTCAACTGCCGGTCGACGTCGTCGCTGGTGAACTCGCGGGTCGGCCGCTCGATCTTGAGGCCCTTCCATTTTGGCAGCTCGAAGTCGGGGCGCACCTCCAGATCGAATTCGAAGGTCATCGGCCCCTCGTCGGGCACCTCGACCGCCTCGTAGTCGAGGTCCGGCTCGCTGATGGCGGCCAGCTCCTCGTCTTCGTTCACCTGCCCCATGCTGTCCATCAGCAGTGAGCCTTTGATCTGGTCGTTCACCTCTTTGCGAAAGCGGCTTTCCACCAACTTGCGCGGCGCGCGACCGGCTCGGAAACCGGGCACGTTCGCCTTCTGGACCAAGTCGCTGAAGGCGTCGGCGCGATAGCGCTGCACATCCTCCTCGGAAATCGTGACCGTAATATGCCGCTCGCAAGCCGAGGGCTTATCGATCTTGATGGTAAGGTCCATGCGTTGCGGTTCTTCCGCCTCCGCAGCCCCCTCGTCTTCCGCCAAATCCGTCAGATCTTCAGCCATGGAATTGTGCTTTCTTTCACCCGAATGCAAGGACGTGGGCCAATATCGGCGAAGCGCCCTCAGGCTTGGTGGTCGGCGGACAAGTCGCCACGGCAACTAGATGCCACCGGCCGCCAACCCGTTACGCGAGGTTGACTTCTCGCCAATGATTTTCGCGGAAGAACCGCTGCGCTCCAATAGGGGGCGAACCTGCCGCCGCGCTTTGCCGCAGTCGCCAAAAAACCGTCCCTAAAAAACAGGAGTCGAGGCGGCCCACGGGCCGCGCTCGACTCGATTCAATTACGAGATGCATCAAAAGAGCGGGTGAAGGGATTCGAACCCTCGACAACAACGTTGGCAACGTTGTGCTCTAGCCAACTGAGCTACACCCGCTTGTTCGAGACCGGCCAAATAATTCGGCAGGCACTTTCTCGCGGTCCTTCGCGAAAGCACTCAATTATAAGACCCGCCAACGCGGATGCAAGGCCATTCGCGCCGGGGGCGACATTTCGCCATTTTTACGGCGCTGTCGCGGCCAGATGCGCTCACAGCTACGCTGTCGCACACCTAATTTGTCGGCTACTCGAATTGCCGTTCGGCCCCAAATTCTAGGCCGCACTCGATTGGAAGGCATTTATTTGCGAACCGAGGTTTGATTAGATATGATAAGGAGTTGCGACAAAAGCGGCGGGCGGCTGCGGTTTGCCTTCCGTGATGTGAGCCGCGTCGTTCACCTAATCATCTGATTTCTCAGCGCCGAGGACGGAAAGGCCCAATGCTAGCGAAACTCCGTATGGTGGACGAGAATAATCCACCCCGTGAAATTCGAGTCCGACCGCCGATGACCATCGGCCGGGGCCGCGAAGCCAAGCTCACGCTGGCGCATGCGCTGGTCAGCCGCATCCACTGCGAACTCTACGAAGTCGACGGCGTGCTCTGCATCCGCGACCTCGGCTCGCTCAACGGCACTTATGTGGGCGACGTCCGCGTGACCGAGGCCGCGCTGGAGTCCGGAGACATCCTGTCGGTTGGTGCTTTTCAATTCGAATTGATTATCGAGGAGGGGAAACCCTCGCCCCCCAGCATACCGGACGGGGGGCAAAGCGACGTTCGCTTGGCTGTGGAGGAGGAGGAAGACGCCACGGAATTGGCCGATCCGGCGTCGGTCGTGTCAATTGATCCCGACGAGGAGGACGATCCACCTCCGCTCATGCCTCCGGGCATCGGCACCTCTGCCACCGAGGTGGCCGAGGTATTGGAGGACGAGCCGGAATTCGCCGAAGTCTCCGACGACGAGAGCGAAATTATGGAGGTCGAGGAACTCGAAGAGGACGACGTGGTCGAGGTGGTAGCCATCGACGAAGACGACGAGCCGCCCGCGCCGGTAGCGCGGGCCGCCCCCTCCAAGGCCGCCGACGAG
>JBGTJT010000118.1:0-2279 GCA_041744995.1 Pirellulales bacterium
GGGCTGGATCCGCGGCGGGTCGCGCCGCTGTTTGCCACCTTTGCCGTCTGCATGGCGCTGTCGCAACTCGTCGCCGGGCCGCTGGCCGATCGCGTGCCGTTGAACTGGCTGCTGGCCGGCGGCCTGGCGGGCGTGTGGACGGGACTGACGCTGCTGCTGGATTTCCACAGCGTACCGATCGCGCACGCGGCGATGGTTCTGTTCGGGCTGTCGCAAGGGATGATTATGATTGTCGGAAACACGATCTGGCCGCGATACTTCGGCACCCGGCACCTGGGCAAGATTCGCGGCAGCGTGATGACCTCGATGGTCGCCGCCACCAGCATCGGGCCGTTCGTCATGGGCGGCCTGCTCGATTGGACCGGCAGCTTCGCCCCGTCGCTGTGGCTATTTCTGGGACTCACGGCGCCGCTAATTGTCGTCGCCCTCTTCGCCACCCCGCCCGGTGGCGCGAAATAGCTCGCGCTTGTTCCTGCCTATTATGATGCCGTAAAAGAGAGGGTCGCCCGAGCCAAGCCCCAACGGGGCGGCCATATGAAAGGGCAAGCGAGGCGCGAGCCGAGCGTCGCCCTAGGTTGACTTGATCGTCTTCAGCATGCATGGTACGGACGGAACCAACCCTTATCCGCTGGGAGAAGGGTTTTGCTACAGATGGCTGAAGTGTTGCAAGAATTTCCTGACCCAAAAATCTTTTTGCCAGTCACGGGCATCCGCGCTTCACATGCCCATGCTTCGTAAACTGCGCGTGGGCATGGCACCCTGACTTTAAGGCGCAACGAAGCACTTGTTCCGATTGGGCTGTGGCACACTGGCCGTTATTTTACAAAATTTCCTAATTAACCCGTTGAACTTGGGACGCTCACGGTATCCAATGAGGGGGAGCCGTCCGCGGACGAGTTTTTATTCTCTGTGGCGAGACGCCCCAGACACGGCGGTTCCTGTGGCGAGACGCCCCAGACACGGGGCGGGACGCCTCAGGTTGGACACGCAACCTCATCTCCAGAATATGCGAGGCTCCATCATGCGCACTCTCTCCTTTCTGTTGCTGTCGTTCTTCGCCGCCGCGGCGGCCCGTGCCGAGGAAGAAGCGGTCCAGGTCTATCGCACGGTCCATCCGAGCGTGGTCTCGTTGTCGAACATCGAGGGGAACGGCACCGGGGTGATCCTCGACGAAACAGGGCTGATCCTCACCAACGCGCATGTGGTGGCCTCGCCGTTGCCGTTCAAATGCACCGTCGACATCGCCCGCGGCGACCGCATCGAGAAGACCGTGACCTTCCAGCGGGTGCGGATCGTGGGCATGCATCCGGAGAAAGACCTGGCGCTGGTCCGCATCGATCCCAAGGAACACAAGGTGCGGCTGTCGCCGGTGACCATGGCCCGCGCCAAGGCCGTGCCGGGGCAGCGGGTGTACGCGCTCGGCAATCCGTCGGCCGGCGGGCAGGTACTCAACAAGACGATCACCTCGGGCCTGCTCAGCGGGGTCGATCGCGAAGTCGACGGGGTGCGCTACTATCAGGTCGACGCCGCCATCAATCCGGGCAATTCCGGCGGACCGCTGGTGAACAAGGCGGGCGAGGTGCTGGGCATTGTCACGTTGAAGTTCATGGACGTGGAGAATGTCGGCTTTGCGATTCCGGTCCACGATCTGGCTGCCAAGGAGTTCGTGCCGGCCAGCCAGCGGAAGGCCGATCCGCGCAAAGCCCGCGAGTCGTTGGTGCTGGCCGAAAAGCTGGCGGAGAAGGCCGAGCAACTGCGGGCGGCGCGCGGCGCCCAGGACGAGGAGGTGATTCTGCTGCAGGCCTACGCCGCCTACTGCTTTCACACGGCCCTGGCCCACGACCCGGCGAATCCGGCCATTTACTACAATTGCGGCATGCTGCTGCGGTCGATCGATCGCGACGAGATCGCGGCGGCCTACTTGCTGCAAGCGATCCAACTCGACCCCTGGCATCAGACCGACGATCGGTCGTATCGCGAGCTGGGGCTGGCGTTGGTCAAGCAGGAGCGGGCCGCCGAAGCCAAGCTGGCCTGGCTGGAGGGAATCGCCAAATATCCCAACGCCAGCGCCAAGTGTCGCGAGGACATTGCCATCCGTTGGCATGAAGAGCGCAACAGCTACGGGGCGGCGGTGCAGGCGGCCACGATCCTCCACCTGAAGGATCCCCTCAGCCGCATGGAGGTCGCCAGTTCGATCCATTCCGAGAACTCCAGCCGACTCGATCAAAATCAGCGGCGGCAGTTCGATCGCGAAGTGGCCGACCTGCCGCGCATGCTGC
>JBGTJT010000119.1:0-16256 GCA_041744995.1 Pirellulales bacterium
TTGTTCCTGGCGCGAAAACGACCGCACAGGACGCCGCCTGTTGCGTTGCTGGCGAGCTGTTCGACTCCGAACACGTCCAAAATTGCAGGCTCTTAAATCGACGCTGGGGCGTTCGGGCGTTTGACAACAGCGGCGGGTATCGGGTTAAATGATGTTTCCTAAACCCTAGACTAAGTTCCTGAATTCTAATGACTGAGAATCAAGAGTCTCTCCCCGTTGTAGTGTGCGTTACCCGCGAGGGCCGCAAGGTGGACTTAGTCCCACCTAGGAGCGCTGCAACGGGGAGAGACTTTTCATTGCGCCGTGCGTTCTGCCGGCGCGGGAAGGTGAACCGATGGAATCCATCAAGGTAACCGTAGTCGAATTCGGCGACCGCAAGTTCTATCAACTGCAATGGCGCGACCCTAACACCGGTCGGAAGAAAACCAAGAGCAGCGAAGTGGAGCGTCCCGCCGGGAACGCCAGCAAGCGAACCATCGAGCAGGCAATCCGGCTGGCGGAGCGGGCGGCGGAGTCTCACGAAAAGGCGCTGATTGAAAGCGGCGGCGCTTTGCCCGGTCGCATCAACTGGGAGGACTTCCGCGAGCGCTACGAGCGGGAACACTTGGAAAGCCTAGCCGAGAACACCTACATCAAGGCTTGTGTCGCGTTTGGCAAAATCGAGACGATACTCCGACCGTTGAAATTGTCCGACCTGACGGCGCAGCGATTGAGCTACTTTCAATCCAAGCTACGGGACAGCGGGCTAGCCGAATCGAGCATTAAGAGCGTTCTGTATCAACTGCGGGCGGCGCTGTCATGGGCGAAAGAGCAGGGCTTGCTGGCGACCCTGCCGGCTATCACAATTCCGAGGCGAGCAAAGACCGCCAAGAGCATGAAGGGGCGACCGATTACGCTGGAAGAATTCGAGCGGATGCTCGCCAAGACGGAAACGATTGTCGGACCCGAGCGGGCGGAATCGTGGAAGCATTACCTGCGCGGTCTGTATCTATCGGGCTTGCGGCTGGCCGAATCCCTAAATCTCTATTGGGACCGCCACGATATGCTTTGCATCGAACTGGAGGGGAACCGCCCGCTATTGTGGATACCCGGACCCTTGCACAAGCGGGGCGTCGATACGCTAGCGCCAGTGGCGCCAGAATTCGCGGAATTCCTTCTCTCGACTTCCGAGGACAAGCGAACCGGCAGAGTGTTCAACCCCGCGCCAGAACGCAAGCACGGCGACCGTATGAGCGACCAGCAAGTGAGTAAGATAATCTCCCGCATCGGCAAGGCGGCGGGCGTCAAGGTCGACCAGAAGGGCGATAAGGTCAAGTACGCTTCCGCTCACGACCTGCGGCGCAGTTTCGGCGAGCGATGGTCTAGCCGGGTGATGCCGCAAGTTCTCCAAGAACTGATGCGCCATGAGCAGATTGAAACGACCCTGCGGTTCTACGTCGGACGCAACGCGCAGCGGACGGCGGACGTACTATGGGCGGCACATGAGGCGGCGACGGAAGCTAGTAACACTTCGAGTAACACCGGCAAAGCGAGGGGCAAAAAAACCCTTAAAAACAAGCTGGGGAACTAGGATTTGAACCTAGACTAAAGGAACCAGAATCCTTCGTGCTACCATTACACCATTCCCCAGTGTGCCCGCGCGGCGGTGAGCCGGGCCGCCGGCGACTTGTATTCTTGCAAAGTAGCGATTGGCATGTCCGAAGTCAAGTGTGGGGATGCGTTTATGGCCGGCTGAGGCGCTCGCCCGTTGACGGACCCCGCCGGCAGGCTCTAAAATCGCGGTTCTGGGAAGACCGGTACTAGCGGGGTGCTTGCTGCGGCTAGTGTGCTGCTCTGCTGGTGCTAGAATCCTTCCGTTAGCTCCAAGTGTGAACCGTGCCATGGCTGGATTGCGAGCGATCAAGGGGCCTGACTCCGGCAAACGCTATGCGCTGCCCGCCGAACGCATGGTGCTCGGCCGCCATCCCGACTGCGATATTGTCGTCGATTTTGGCGCCGTGAGCCGCCAGCATGCTCAGATCCTACGGGTGGGAGAGAACTACTTCGTCGAGGATCTTCGCAGTCGCAACGGCACCTTTGTGAACGACCAGTTGATCGAAGGTCGTCGGCAACTGAACCACGGCGATCGACTGCGTATCTGTGACCTGACGTTTAGCTTTTTCGACCGTGAGAATGGCAGCGGCCCGGACGGGTCGGCGCTGACCGGCGATTCGTCGATGAGCGTGATGCTCGAGGACCTGGTGGCGAGCAATTCCACCATTATGTCGAAGCTAGAAGTCTCGACCGGCAGTTCGCACGTGCGGATCGAGGCCAATCCGCAGGCCAAGTTGCGAGCGGTGCTGGAGATCAACCAGAGTCTCAGCAAGGCGCTCGCCCTGGAAGACGTGTTGCCGAAGGTGCTCGACAGCCTGTTTAAGATTTTCCTGCAGGCCGATCGCGGCTTTATCGTGCTGCGGATGCCCGAGGGAACTTTGGTACCCAAGGCGATCAAATTTCGCCGCGAGGGAACCAACGACACCATCCGCATCAGCCGCACGGTGGTTGAAGAAGTGATGACCAAAAACGAGGCGATCCTCTCCGCCGACACCGCCAGCGATTCGCGGTTCCAAATGGCGCAAAGCATCGCCGATTTCCGCATTCGCTCGATGATGGTGGCGCCGCTGATCGACAGCGAGGGAACGGCGCTGGGAATTATCCAGATCGACACCCAGGATCAGCGCAACCGTTTTCACGAGGAAGACCTGGAAGTGCTGGCCGGCGTGGCCGCGCAGGCGGGCCTGGCCATCGAGAACGCGCAGCTCCATGAGTCGGCCCTGGAACAGGAGTCGATGAAGCGCGACCTGGAAATGGCCCACCGCGTGCAACAGGGCCTGCTGCCCGCCACCTCTCCGACGCTCGACGGCTATTTCTTCTTCGACTTCTACGACGCCGCCAAGGAAGTGGGGGGCGATTTCTACGACTATGTCCATTTGCCCGGCGGTCGCATGGCGGTCGTGCTGGCCGACGTCTCGGGCAAGGGCGTATCGGCCGCGTTGTTGATGGCGCGCGTCAGTAGCGAGGCTCGATTTTCGCTCGCCATCGAAACGGACGTCGCCGAGGCCGTGAATCGGCTCAACGCCTCGTTCTGCAACAGCGGCTGGGAAGACCGCTTCGTGACAATGGTGCTGATGGTGGTCGATCCGCAACGGGAGGAAGTGACGATCGTCAACGCCGGGCACATGCCGCCGCTGGTCCGCCATCGCGACGGCACGGCGGAGTCGATGCCGGATGATTTCGGCGGCCTGCCGTTGGGGGTCGACGTCGATCACCGGTACGCTAAACATACGCGACGGATGGAAGTGGGCGACTGCCTGGCCGTGTTTACCGACGGCTTTAGCGAGGCGATGAACGCCGGCAACGAGTTGTACGGGACCGAACGACTACAAGCCCGCATGGGGGATGCGTTGCCCGACGTCACGCAACTGGGCCGCCACATCCTGACCGACGTAAAAACATTCGTTGGCGGCAGGTCGCAGAGCGACGACATGTGTCTGGTGATCGTGGGTCGCGAGTCGTAGTAACACGTTGTCCCGTTTAAGATTCGATTGGTTCCGCCTCAACCACATGGGCCAGCGTGCAATGTGTAATCCGCTCCGCCAGTCTCGACCCGTTGCCGTGAGTCAGTCCAATCGCCACGATTCTCGGCGTTACGATCGCCATTTCCGGATGACGAATTTCGTACGATCGGCCGTCGCTTAGGTATAAACGAATCGGAGTGAACGGACGTTCTTCCAGCAATTCGATTAAATCCTCTGCATGCATTCGGTTTGCTCCTTCTTCCAGGACGGTTCTAACATTATACCTAATACCCATGATAGCCAGTGCGAGGATTGCATCCAGCAGCACTGATACGAGCCTTCAGCCATCAGCGAAATCCGGAATTACCGTAACTACCGGCTTCAAAACGGGTTTACTCTACGGTCGCACCACGGTTTTAGGGGCGACTTATACCAAAATTGCCCGCCGTGCGTATAATAAAGTGATGCTTCGAGGCGATACCGCACAGGCTCCCCCATTACGCAGCCGCGGGAAGACTCCATGGTCGCGTGAATCGCTTGAAGCCCGTCCCGCCTGTCGCACCCCCGCCGTCATCTTCCATCTTCAACCAAGCAGCCAGAGGCCCGATGTCTCGCTATCAACTTTCCAAACCTGGCCAGCCTCCTTGGACGAGGATTTTGCTGGCGGTTGTCGATTCGGCCGCTTCGCTCAAACTGGCCGTGACGCTGATCCTTTCCTGCGCGGTGGGCTTGGGCTGGGCCACCTTTGTCGAGAGCGAGTATGGCACGCCGGCGGTGCAATATGGTGTGTATGGCAGCCCGTTGTTTTCACTGCTGCTGCTGCTGCTGGCCATTAACATTTTCTCTGCCGCGGCGGTGCGATTTCCTTGGAAGAAACATCAGACCGGCTTTGTGATTACACATATCGGTCTGTTGGTGCTGCTATTTGGCTGCCTGTTGACCCGCCGCGATTGGATCGACGCTCAGATGCCGATCTTCGAAGATCACATCGGTTACCAGGCCTACACCAACGAGCATCATTTTCAACTGGTGGTGCGGACGCCAGACACGCCGCACAAAGAGCAGGTGATCGAAGTACCGTTTCAAGCCGGACCGTTCAACTGGAATGACTACGACCGAATTTTTCAACTCGTGGGAACCGATCCGGTCAAGGCCCAAGAATTCACTTGGGTCGACCAAGTGATGAACCCGTTGTCGCTGGCCTGGCGCAATACACTACGGGTAACCTCGGGCATAGCCTTCTCGATTGCCTCTCGCGATCGGGGCGTCGTGTGGGACGAGAACGGCGTGAAACTGGAAGTGCTTGACTACTATGCCAACAGTCGACCCGTGGTTTCACCAACCGTCGAAATGAAAATCACCTCCACGACGACCACCACCTTCGACGACTACGGCAAGCCGATCGAAGTGGAAGGAGAACCGCAATCGTTCCAGTTGCGCGGCAATCGGATGTTTCCCGATTATTATCCCGCCGGCACCGGAGTCGGCGGCATCGTTGGCGGCGGACGATTTACATTCCGACCCTCCAGCAGCAAGGCCGAGACGCAAGCCTTTCTGGACAGCAAGCCCTCCGGTGAATTGGACCAGGAAGGTCAAGTCGTACTGTTTATTGAGGGCAAATCGTATCCGGTCAACATTGGCGATCTCGGTGAAGAACCGACCTTGGTGGGCGACACCGGCATCGGCGTCAAACTCGTCCGTCGCGAAGCGAACGGATCGCTCGGCCGAGACCCGGAACACCAACGCCTGCGGCTTGGTCCGACCGACTCCGGCGAAGGTCTGCCGGGTGGTCCGGCGGTGCAGTTGGAGTTGTTCCAAGACGCGGAATCGCTGGGACACCTGATCTTGTTTGCGGACCGACCAGAGTTCAACATTCAACGGCACAACGCGGAATCGGATGTCTACGGCACGTACTGGGTCGATCAAAGCGATCGAACCGACGCCCAGGTCCGCTCCGGCACCGGCGGTTCGCGGATCGACGTGCTGTTGGCCGACGACAACGAAACGCTCTATTACCGTTATTGGAATCGTAAGGAAGTCGCGGCCTTGGCCGAGTTGCCGACCGACGGCAGCCGGGTCGACGCCTTTAAGATGCCGTTCGCGCAGTTGCGGATGTACGTCGACCAGTTCGTGCCGCGCACTTCTTCCGGCGTCGCCCACCTGCCGATTCCGTTTAATATCGATACCGAGAAGCGGCAAGCGCATTTGAAGCGACCCGCCGTTCAGTTGCGGCTCACGCTGGGGGAAGGCGACAAGGCGGTGTCCGAAGAGTTCTGGCTGGGGTCGATTATCGGCGACGGCCTCAACGAAGACCCCACCGCCGGTGAAATCCAAACCGTCTCGGGCGGCGGAAAGCAGGTCGCCGTCACCATGCAGCCGACGGACGCTTTTACCGACGCCAACTTTCAAGTCCGCCTGCGCAAGTTTCACCGCAAGCTTGACCCCGGCACGGAGCAAGCAGCCTTCTATGGCAGTACCATCGACGTTCTTTCCCGTGATCCGGAGAATCCAGACGCACCGGGAGAAATGTTGCACGAAAACATCCGCATCATGATGAACGTCCCGTACGACGTGGTCGACCCGAAAACCGGACGGACGTATCGCCTGTTCCAAGAGAGCTTCAACGGTCCGTGGAAGCCGGGCGATCCGGTGTACGAACAGCACGCCGACAAGAGCACCGGTCGAGACCAATTCTATCGATCGGTCCTGACGGTCAACTACGACCCCGGCCGGGCGGCAAAATATCTCGGTTGCCTGTTAATCTGCGCCGGTATTTTCACCATGTTCTACATGCGGGCGTATTTCTTCAAACCCGCCGGCAGGCCGAATCTGCAGGGTGGGCAGGATGAGGGTGAACCGGCGTCGGATGCGCAGGCTACCGACGCACAAAAGACGAACAAGCGAAAACGCAAGGTGGCGGCGCCGACCTCCTAGTCAGCGCCGCACGACTTGCCAAACAATCAAATCGTCGTTTCCGGAAAACGATCCGATTCGCAAAAGGTACCATGATGAGACAACGGTTTCTTGCCATCAGCAGCTTACTTATTACATCGCTCTGTATGGCTTCACTCGCCGGGGCCGCCGACGAACGGAAATTGCCGGTCGCCGCCACGGTTAATCTCGACTGGAACACGCTTAACCGCGTGCCGGTTTACCATGGCGGGCGGATCATGCCGTGGCAAACACTCGCCCGCACGGTTTCGGAACAGGTGACCGGCCGCGAGACGCCCCGCGTCCTGCTGGAAAGCGAATTGCTGCATAAGGAGTACGATTCTCCGGAAATGGCGCCGGCCAGGGCAATCATCTATGGCGGCGAGCGAAAGATGAACGCCTCGGAAATGCTGCTGAGTTGGCTGGTGGAACCGCAAGTATGGGAGGACATTCCGTTCATCCTCTGCGAGCATGACGAACTGCGCGACCTGCTCCAACTGCCGCACGACAGTCCCGACGAGAAAACCAAGCTGCGGTACGTGTCTCCCGCGCAGATGTCCGAACAACTGCAGCCAGACACCGACTTTTTCAAACTACTGGGCGCCATCGAACGCAAGCAGCGCGAAGCCCGCCAGAATCAAGGTTCGGCGAACCTGACCCGCTTTGAGGAACGGGCAGAAAAATTGTGGCGGCGTTACGCGCTGTATCGCAAACTTACGTCCACCCCCGGCGCCGGCACCATGAATCAGGGCCGGTTTCTGTCGGCCGCGCAAGAGAGCATGTCGGCTTGGGTGGCGCTCGACAAGGAAATCCGTCAGATGGGCGAAATCGGGGCGGCGTTCAAAAACGCCGATATGCGCGTCTCGCTGCCGGTTCTGCAAGGCGAGGCCGATCCCAAGGAGTTCGAGGCGCAGATTCTCGCGTTCAAGCAGAGCGCCGAGCAAGTCGCCAAGGACTACGGCCAACTCAAGAAGCGGTTTCTCGACGAACCGCCGCCTTTCGATAATATCAGCGAGGCCGAAGCGCAGAAGCGACTGGATACCTTTCGCGCGTTGATCACCCGGATGACCAGCCTCGCCGAAACCATGGCGATCCAGGCCAATGAAATGCACATCAGCATGTACGACGACGGCGATTTGATTCGCGTCGCGCCGGCACTGAACGCCGCGGCGCTCGACGCGGATCGAGATACCACGATGAACGCCCTGCCGTGGGTTTCGCTGCACATGATTCTCGAAGGGTCGCCCGAAGTCCTGCAAGAATACCCCAGCAGTGAAATCGAGAAGGTGCGCTCTTCATTCGGAGCCATGGCGCGTGCCTACCTGGACCGCGAAAGCGGTCGGCGAGCGGACACTTTCTCCGACGCCTCGCGACTGTTCGCTACCAGCCTGCGGCAGTTGGGAGAGTCCTTGAATGCGGCGCGCGACGAACTTGACATTCGCAATCGCGACCAAGACCTGCTCGCCTACACCGCCTATCCCTCGGCAGGCGCGATGGAGAGCGAGGTGCGCTACAACGAACTCGATCCCTTCAAGTGGACCTGGGTCATCGCGCTGCTGTCGCTATTTTGCTTCGCCTTGAGCTTCGGCGCGGCGCGGCGGCCAATGTATTTCATTGGACTGGCCGCCATGGCCGGCTGCATCTTGTGGGCGATCTACGGGTTCTCGCTCCGGGTAAGCGTGACCAACTGGGCGCCGGTTACCAATATGTATGAAACGGTGGTCTACGTGCCGCTGTTCGTGCTGGTGTTGGGTTTGTGGTTCTTGACGACGCCGCTCACCTGGGAAGGTCTGAAAGCGGCCTGGCGATTGTCGGCAATCCCCAGCTCATGGGAGGCCACACCGTTGAACGAGCGGCAATCACGCTTGCTAAGCCAATCCACCTGGAACGCGTTTGGATTCGCGCTGATCATTCCGCGCGTCGCGATGATGGGAGGGTTGCTGTGGCTGCTCGGATTTGCTCCTATATACGATGGCGGCGAAGTGATAATGCACTTTTTGCCGCAAGCAAGCCTTTCATTGTATCTGACCGACCTCAATCACCTGATCGTCTATCTAGTCAAGCTCGCCTGCGGCGCGGCGACGATTTGGTTCGGCCCGCGGGTGGCCATTGCGACGGTCGGCATGATTCCGTTTCTGCCGATGACGCTTCGCGACGGCAAGTTGAGTCATGCCGTTGAGGAGATGATCAGCCGCAAGTGGTTTGCGCTGGCCGCCACTGGCGTGGCAACCTTTTTCTTTCTGCTTGCCTGGTACTCGACCAGCATGGTCAAGGTGGACGGCATCAGTGAGAACTTCCAGCCATTGATGCCGGTGCTGCGCAGCAATTTCTGGCTGACGATCCACGTGCTGACGATCGTCAGCAGTTACGGGGCGGGGCTGCTGGCCTGGGGCTTGGGAGTGATCTCCATGGCCTATTTTCTGTTCGGCAGGTATACGACCCCCACCGCGAGCAACTTGCCGCCACAGCATGCGCCGGCTCGCGGGTCGGAAGAATCGATTTTCGTCTCGCCGCGCGCTCCGGCAGTCACCGCCACCCTGGCCAGCTATTGCTACAAAACGATGCAGGTGGCCGTCCTCCTGCTAGCGGCCGGCACGATTCTCGGCGGCCTCTGGGCCGATGTCTCGTGGGGCCGCTTTTGGGGTTGGGATCCGAAAGAAGTCTTTGCACTGGTCTCGCTGTTGATTTATCTCGTGATCCTGCACGGCCGGTTTGCCGGCTGGACCGGCAACTTCGGCACTGCCTTGGGAACAAATCTGGGGGCCTGGGCAATCATCTTCTCCTGGTACGGCGTGAACTTCGTACTCGGCGTGGGATTGCACGCCTACGGTTTCGGCACCGGTGGACAATGGCAAGTCGGGATGTTTGTGCTGGGCAATGCACTGTTCGCCGCCGCCGCGATGGCTCGCTACTTGTATGAAACCAATCGCAAGGTGGAAATCACGCCGGGGACCAAGAGTCAACAGGACGCCGCTACGGCTCACCTAGTCTAAGGATTCCGACCGACAGTTTGAGTGGTGCCACCACGAACCGTGTTCGATGGCGGACGCGTGTGATGGCGCTAAGTTTCTGCCCCGACAAGGCTTGGGACTCATCTTGCATCTTCGATGGGTTTCATCTACTATCCGCCCGCTCCTGGTGGGGGCGTCGCTCTGGCGACGGCCCCGCCGCTTGCAGGATTGTTTTTTCTCTCTTCGACGAACCGGTCGATTGCGTTGATCCATGCACATCGCTGCGCGAAATTACCTGTCGCTTGTCGCCGGTCTATTGCCGCTGCTGGCCGCAATCGGCTGCCAGCATTTGACGATGCGCGAGCCGGGCTACGAAGCGACCGACCGCCATCCACGGCGCGTCGAGCGGGTAACAGACGATTTGCAACCGACTAATCCGCAATCGGTTGAAGCCAATCTGAAAACGGATCAAGCACCACCAAGGCGAGACGTGGAAGTCGCCTCCTCTAGCGAAGCCGCCGCGAATCCGCTGGCGACCCAGCAACAAGATTTGGTGGAGATCCTCGCCGAGCTTGAGGAAATCGGCGAAACCGATCCTCAGTTGCAGCGCGAATTGATGACTAGCGTACGCGAAATGATCGGACAATCGGAGCAGGATCCGTTAATGTGGGCGCGGATGCGGGGCACGATCATGGCCGCCATCAGCTATCGGAAGCAGCAGCGCAGCGCCCGCGATTCGCTCGACGCGGACATTGGCAAGCAAGCAACGCCTCCAGTTCGGCGCGTGGAGGAACCATCCACGGCGCCCTCGCCAAGCTCGGTCGCCGACGCTTCACCAGAGGGGACCGCGACTGCCGCTTCGATTGATCTGCATCAACCCGAGTCGGTCTCGAGCGCTACAAGTGACGACCCGATCGCCGCCTCCCAGATTACCACCCCGCGGATCGACGCCGTCGCCTTGCTAACGCAAACACCATCGGCGACGACGCCCGACATCGCCGAACGGTTGGCCAACTTGCAACGTGGAGCGTGGGGTTTTGGAACCTCGGGCACACCCGTTTCCATCGACGGCGCGGACGACGCCTTCCCATCGGCACTCTCCGCAGATTGGACCGCCCACCTGCAACAGGCGATCGCGACGCTCGAAGCACAAACCGACGGCGCGCCGCAAACCTCCGAGGAAATCAATCGCCACGCCGCACTCCGCACGCTGTACATGCTTGCCGGACGCCGCGAGCAGGCGGTCGCACCGATTGACGGTATCGCGCCTGAATTGCAAGACTTTTGGAGCAATCAACTGTACGGTCTCTCCATGGTGCGAGACACTGCGACAATCACGGACCCGGCCCGTCGAGCGACCGAGGCCGCCACCCATTTGCGATTTGCGAATCAGCGGCTTGGCGAAGCGGGCGTGCTTGAGATACGCAATCTTGCATTTTGCAGAACCGCCCAGGGGTTCGGCTTGTATGAACCGTTGGCGCCACGGTCGTTTCAAGCAGGGCAGCAGGTGGTGCTGTATTTGGAGGTCGAAAACTTTCGCACCTCGCCGAGCGAACAAGGCCACGCCCTATCACTGGCCGGCAAGTACCAGATTGTCGACCAGCGGGGAAAATTGGTGTTCAGCGGAGAATTGGGCGAGTACAAGGAGCAATGCCGCACGCGACGCCGCGATTTGTACTATTCCAGCTTGATTCAGTTGCCCGGCTCACTTGCCGCCGGCGATTACAACATGCAGGTTTCGATAGAAGACAAGATCGGCCGCAAAGCCGCCGATGCGGCAATCGAGTTTTCGATTGCAGCGCGATCCTCCGAGGCCCGCCGCTAACGACAGCTCAAGAACAGTTTCCGTATTCGCGGGTTCCAATTTGAACAGGAGGAAACGAAGGGAACAGAGTGAAAGATGACTCCGTTGCCTCACGTCTCCTTTGTTGTCTCGGAAATCAGTTAGTTGACTATCCGAAGAGACCTGTCGCATCGATGGGTCTCAACTGTGGTTGCTGCCTATTGCCTTCCATTTGAAAGTAGGACCTGATGTGTTGGTCTTGCCTATGTAAACTGGAATTCATCGTTCTATAGGTCAGAATGGTGTGTGACCTGATGCGGTCGGTGAGGATTCGCAATCCCTTGCGAACTGTTTCAAAATCGTCGAGGAGCAAACGAAGTAGACGAGAGGCAACAGAGGCGATTCACCCCTCCGTTCTCTTCGTTTCCTCCTGTTCAACACGTTCCCTGGAGTCGGCATGGCGTCCGGCGAAGCAAATGCCGAAGCAGTATGCAACCGATTCCTTGGCGTTCTCTCTTCCATGCCATCGCAAACCTCTTACGACCTGATCGTCCTGGGAACCGGCGGCGTCGGCAGCGCGGCGGTTTATTCGGCCGCTCGGCGAGGTCTGCGGGTGCTGGGCGTCGATCGCTTTGCTCCACCGCACGGCTACGGCAGTTCGCACGGACAGACACGGATCATTCGCAAAGCCTACTTTGAACATCCGGATTACGTGCCCCTGCTGGAATGCGCCTATCGTTGCTGGGCGGAGCTGGAGTCCGCAGCCGGCGAGCGGCTTTTTCATCGCACCGGTTTGCTGCAAGTCACGCCCCGCGACGGGGTCGTGCGACGGGGTGTGTTGAACAGCGCCCAACGCCATCAACTCGCGGTAGATGAACTAACTGCCGAGGAAGTGATGCGGATCTATCCCGGCTTTCGAGTCGGCGAAGGAGACGTCGGACTGTTCGAGCAGGCCGCGGGCTACTTGCTCGTGGAGAAGTGCATCGAAGCACACCTGCGACTGGCCGCCAACCACGGTGCCGAGCGACTGATCGACACCGTCGTCACCTCCTGGCAAGCGGACGACCGAGAAATTTGCATCGAGACGGCCGACGACACAACCTATCGGGCGGCCAGCCTGATCATCACCGCCGGGCCTTGGGCGGCGACCGTGTTGCGAGGACTGGACGTGGCAATGAACGTTCGCCGCAAAACGTTGTTTTGGTTTGCGCCGGAGGGGGACGTCTATCGGGCCGATCGAGGATGTCCTGCGTTCCTATTCGAGCGCTCAGGGGAGGTCTTTTACGGTTTTCCTCAGATCGACTCGCTCGGGGTTAAAGTTGCCGAACACAGCGGTGGTGAGACGATCGACGATCCGGCGAAAACAAGCCAGCAGGCCACGCCGGCCGAGATCGCCGCCGTGGAACGGTTCATTGGGCAGTCCCTGCCGCAGGTGTCGCTTCGTCGCAACCGCACCGAGGTATGCCATTATACGATGAGTCCGGATCATCACTTTTTGGTCGATCGACTTCCGCGGCATCGCAACGTAGCATTTGCGGCCGGACTCTCGGGACATGGATTCAAATTCGCGTCCGTACTGGGTGAGGCGTTGGTCGATCTCGCCTGCGAGGGGGGCAGCAACCTGCCAATCGGGTTTTTGAGCCTCGACCGCCCGACGCTGAAGGCCAGTTAGTTTTCATAAG
Source organism: Pirellulales bacterium (assembly GCA_041744995.1). Taxonomy (GTDB): domain Bacteria; phylum Planctomycetota; class Planctomycetia; order Pirellulales; family UBA7805; genus JBBDLY01. The sequence continues at coordinate 12,905 of JBGTJT010000119.1, forward strand.
GCGGTTGAGCGGACAAGCGGTAGTGTCACTTTCGCCTTGATGTGATAAGCTGGACCACTCCACATAACCCGGGATTAAGCGAGATCATCCATGGCAGACCGCGAAGACTTTCGTCCGGAGGACGTCCTCTTCGACGCGAATCTCCAGGAATTCGCCCACAAGGTTGGGCTGATCTGCGGGCTGGAGAGCAACGGCAAGATGTCGACCTCCGCCGCCTACGACCAGATCAAGAAGCTATGGAAGGATCTGCGCCGTTCCAAAAAGGGGCTGCGAATCGGCAAGCCGTCGGAGTAGGTCTGCGCATAGGAAACGCTCAAAAGCTACCTCGGCATTTGCGTCGCCTGACGCCAAGTCGATTCAAGTTTCGTTTTGAACAGGAGAAAACGGAGAGAACGGAGAAATCATTCTCTGTTGCCTCCTATACCCTTTGTTCTCTCCAAGTTGGCTGCCGGCAGCCTTTCAGAAAATCAAATTACACATCAACTAATTCTACTACTACACTCTGGATCGACGTTCCGACTAGTCTATCTGATACCACATCGGTTCGAACAGACCGAGCAAAATCAAAGAAAGAGCGATTGGCAACCTCGGACCACTTCAGGCATTGATTAACTACAGGCAACAAAGGATACAGAGTCAACAGAGATTTCCATTCTCTGTTTTCTCTGTTGCCTCCTGTTCAAACAAGCCGTGGAGTTGACTTGCAACAAGGCAAACCTTACCGGATGCAGTTGCGCAGTTAACTTGTCAGCCAGGAGGCGACCAGGCTGGTTGCTCGGCGCAGCACGTTGCCCTGTTCGAGGTGCGAGGTCTCCGTCGCCATCAGGTAGCTGCGAATGCTGGCCATGAGATGTCGGGCGTGCGACTGTGCTGACGATTTGCGCCGATCGCGATCCTTCTTCGGACGAATGGTCACCTGCACCGCCGTTCGCACCGGAGAGCCGCCGCGGCCGGTATCTTCGACCCCCTTGATCTGTTCCTCGTTCATCAGCAGCTCGATCGTAAATCCGCCGGGCCGGTCAGTGGAGCGTCGCCACAGGCTGCCCGAATCGGGATCGATCCGCAGTACGATGGTATTGCCGTCGATCGATTCGATCTTGGCGTCGTGGTCCGCCACGAAGCCCCGCAGTTTCTCGACGGCGACTTTCAGCGGAACCGGCGTCACGAGCAGCTTTTCAATGAGTTGATTCGGTTTGCTGCGATTCTTCCAGCGCGACCACCAGCTATCGTGCTTGTCGGCGTCGTCTCCGCCGCTGCCCAACTGCACCACCATGTTGCGTCCGCCGTCCTTGGCCGCCAACAGCGCGCGGTCGGCCCGGTTGAGCATCGTTTCCGGCGAATCGCCGGGCTGCACCTCGGTGACGCCGAAGCTGGCGGTGATTTGCTTGCCGTCGAGCATCGGTAATGGCAGGTCGGCCAGCGCCTTGCGAATCGTATCGGCCCGTTCATAGCCGGTGGCGTTGTTGCAGTCGGCCGACAGCATCACGAATTCCTCTCCACCATAGCGAGCCACCAGGTCGCCGGGCCGGCACATCCGCTTCAGCAGTTGGGCCAAGGTCTGAATCGCCTCGTCGCCGGCCTGGTGACCGAACACATCGTTCACCGATTTGAAGTGATCGATGTCGCAAATCATCAGAGTACACGGCAAACCCTTGGCCAGATGCGTCTCCACAAACTCCGCGTGAACCCGGTCAAACTCCGCCCGGTTGGCCACCTGCGTAAGCGGATCGCGGGTCGCCATCTCGTGCAGGCTTTGGCACTGCTCTTCCAACGAGTTGACGTTGGAGGCGTCGTGGAAGATAATCGTCGCCCCTTCGGTCGTCCCCGTCTCCGAAATCACCGGCACGATGTGAATGTCGACGGCGACTTCGTTGTTGCCGTTGCGCGTGATGTAGGCTCTGCGCAGCGATTGCACGCCGGAGGCGATCACGTAGTGAACCGGGCAATCCTTCTCCCGGATGCGCGCGCCGCGTTCGTCGCGCATCTCCAGCAGCGACGGCAACCAACTGCGCTGAAACACGCTGCTGCCGGCAATGCCGGTGAGGCGTTCCATGCCGCGGTTCCAATGGACGATCTGGGCGTTGGGGTCGACAAACACCACGCCGTCGCGCATGTTCTCCAACAGCTTCTGATGAAAGATCGAATCAGACGGCCCCACGCCGGTCATCGGGGCGCCGGGCTGGTAGCCCCACATGGTGTTCGTATGCCGCGAATCCAACTGCGAGAGCCAACGTCGAGCCACCTTGGTATGAATGCGGAGTTGATCGGTGTCGTAGAGCTTGCAGAACTGCTTGGTCAATTCGGGATCAAACTGAGTTCCGCTGTGTTGGTACAGCTCGCTCAACGCCCGCTCGCGGGAAAGCGCCCGGCGATAGACGCTGTCGGTGGTCATCGAATCGAAGGCGTCGACAATCGCCACCATCCGCGAGCCAAGCGGAATTTCCGGCCCGGTCAGGTCGAAGTTCGCGTGGTTGCCGTCGTACCACGCCGGCACGTAGCGGACGATGTCGATTACCTCCTGCGATAGACAAACGCCAGACAGAATCTCCAGCCCCATTACCCGATGCCGGTCCATGATCGCCGATTCCGACGAAGACAACTTGCCCGGCTTTAGCAGCACTCCGTCGGGCACGCCGATCTTACCGATATCGTGCAACAGAGCGGCCAGTTCGATATGATCGCAAGCATTGGGCGGCAAGTTCAGCGCCAACGCCCAGGAAGAGCATCCCAGGGCGACGCGCAAACAATGCGCGGCGCTGGCGGCATGGCGGCATCGCAGCGACGTGAACAAGCTGCTGGCAACGCCCAGTCGCGCATGCACCAGGCGATCTTCGTGCCGCAACTCGTCGGGACGGTTTTCCGGCACGTAGGCGTCGCTAAGATGCTTGACCAACCGATCGATCTGCGAAGCAGGCCGCCCCGCGTAGGGGTCGGTCCCGGCCGGCTCGCCATAGCCGACGTCGTACTTGTCTTGAACTTCCATTGCCCGTGCTCACGTGTTGAATTGACGTCCGCCCCAGGGAGCCGGCGCGCAGCAGCGCGCCCCCCTCGACCTACGATCCACAGAAATCTACGTCACCCACGGCCCCGAGCAAGCGATTACGGGCGGGCGCGACAGCGGATTGCGCTGGATGCGCCGGTTGAGCAGGCCACGTAGCATGGTCCCCCGGGCCGTGCGCAGGGGCATCCGCCGACAGCACGAAAACGTCAGCTCATTCGCAGGATAGTCGTAATGTTCAAACTCACTTGCGATGTGGTTTCGACGGTGTCCGGTACCATTAGCTCCCCTCACACCTACGGCCGCCCGCCGTTCTCAAGCCACTGCTCATGCAGTCCGGCCAGTTCCTTGACC
>JBGTJT010000120.1:0-5301 GCA_041744995.1 Pirellulales bacterium
CCGGCGCCGGTGATGACTCCCTACTACCTGCCGCCTTCGATCGGCCCCTGGACGCCGCACGGATACCTCACCCAGGCGTTCTTCCCGGCCGGCCACGGAGCGAACGCCGGCTATCCGCAACCACCGGCAAGCGAAGCGGCCGATTCTCAACGGATGCTTGCCGAGATGAAGTCGCAAATCGAGCAGCTTTCGGCCAAGCTCGACCGCGCCCGCCAGTGATTGCCATTCTGCGCAGTCCGCGCCCATCTTTAGGGGTGACTCACGAATAACTTGCGCCGTAGCTTCGCCTTGTTGCAAGTCAACTCCACGGCTTGTTGGAACAGAAGGCAACAGAGAAAACAGAGAAATCGAAATCTCTGTTGACTCTGTATCCTTTGTTGCCTGTAGTTAATCAATGCCGGAAGTGGTTCGAGGTTGACGGGCGCACTTTTCTTTTCTTTGATTGTGCTCGGTCTGTTCGAAGTGATGTGGTATCAAATTGTCTAAGGCTGAATGTCGATCCAGCATGTAGTAGTAGTTGATGTATTCTTTTATTTCTTGAAGGAGTGCCGGGAGGCAGCTTAAAGTGAACAGAGCGGACAGGAGACAACAGAGGATCGCTTCTTCGTTCTCTCCGTTTCCTTCTGTTCGAAACGGCACTTGAGTCGACTTGGCGTCAGGCGAAGCCAATGTCGAAGTAGCTTTTGATTAATTCCTTAGGCCGTTTTCGAGACCTTCCAGAAGCGCCGCGACCGTGCCGTCGGTGGTGTACTCTTTCGCCTCGGCGGCCACTTCAAAGCCTAGTTCAGCCAACGTGGCGGTGGTGATGGGGCTGATCGACAGCAGCTTCGCTTTCCGCAGTTCCTCGCCGAACAACTTCACCAACGAGCGCGCGATGGCGCTGCTGGTGACGGTGATCCAGTCGATCCGTCCCGCCCGCAGTTCCGCAACGACTTGTTCGTCGGCCCGCGGAACATCGCGGCTTTCATAAACCACGATCTGCTCGACCGCCGCACCGGCGGCGGTGAGTTGCTCGCCCAACAGTTCCCGACCGCGGCTTGCCCGGGCGAGCAGAAACCGCCCGCCAGCGGCGTGCGGCAACAAGCACTCGGCCAGCGCCTCGGCGCGAAACTCCTGCGGCGTGAGGTCGGCGTTGAGTCGATACTCTCGCAAGGTCGCCGCCGTGCGATCGCCGATTGCGGCGATTCGCACGCCCGCCAGCAACCTCGCGTCGCCATGCTTGTCGAGCAGTCGCTCCAATAGAAATCGCACGCCGTTGGCGCTGGAGAAGACCAGCCAGTGGTAGGTGCTGATCCGCGCCAGTGCGTCATCGACCGCCGACCAACTCTCCGGCTCGGCGATCTCGATGGCCGGCTGCAACAGGCACCGCGCGCCGAGTTCCTCGAACCGGCGAGCGAATTCCGCCGTTTGATGCTGCGGACGGGTCACCAGAACCGTTTGCCCGAACAACGGCCGCGAGGCGAACCAATCGGTGTGCGGCGCATGCGCCACGGCGCGGCCGACGATCACAATCACCGGCGGACGCAATTGGCGCGCCTCGATCTCGTCGGCGACGTCTTTGAGCGGACAGCGGATGACTTGCTGGTCGGGCCAGGTGACCCGCCGAATGACGGCGCACGGCGTTTGAGGGTCAAGCCCTGCTTCCATCAGCCGGGCGGTCCAGGCAGGCGCGGTGGTCACGCCCATGTAGTAGACGAGCGTACCGGGAAAACGCGCCAAGGCGTCGAAGTCGAGTCCGCTGGCGTCCTTCTCGATTGTCTCATGCCCGGCGATGAAGGCCACCGCCGAGGCGTCGTCGCGATGCGTGAGGGGAATGCCGGCGTAGCTGGCGGCGGCCTGGGCGGCGGTCACGCCCGGTACGATCTCATAAACAATCTGGGCCGACCGCAGTGCTTGCAGCTCCTCGCCGCAACGAGCGAACACGACCGGATCGCCCCCTTTGAGCCGCACCACGCACTTTCCTTGGCTGGCCAGTTGCACCAGTTGCCGATTGATCTCGTCTTGCGACATCATCGCGCCCCGGCCGTGCTTGCCGCAGCAAATCAGCTCCGTGCCGGCCCGGGCGTGAGCGAGAATCGTCGGATTGGCCAGAAAATCGTACAACACGACATCCGCGCGGCGGAGGCAATCCGCACCGCGGAGGGTCATCAGGCCCGGTTCGCCGGGGCCGGCGCCCACCAGATAGACGATTCCTGCATGTTTGGGGTTTTCACTTGCCATAAAGAGTGACTTGCAACAGCGTTGTTTTCGTCAGCCGCTGGGCTTAGAATGGCAATCGGACAGAGACGTTCTCATCGCGCTCGCGCATTTCTCGTGTCGGGCATACGGAAGGCAAACCAGGTTGTTTCTGATGGCAGACGACAATAAAAATACCGACTCCGAATCGGACGAACCGATTTACCCGCCGCCGATCTCCTCCGGCAAGCGAAAGCGGCTGCAGCAGGCCTTCGAGCACGGCAACAAGATGTTGTCCACCAAGAACGACGTGGACTACGCGGCCATGATGTTCGGACAATGCGTGGCGGGCGATCCGGAGAACATGATCTATCTGGAAAACTTCCTCAAGGTGCTCCGCCAAAAGTATAACAATAACAAGAAGGGCAGCAAACTGGCGTCGCTGCGGTCCGCCGGCGCCAAGTCGCAAATGAAGAAGGCGAGGAAGGATCCGCCGGGCGTCATCAAGGCGGGGGTCGAGGTGCTCAAGCTCAACCCGTGGGACTCCGGCGCCCTGCTCGACATGGCCGGCGCTTGCAACGAGATGGAGTGCCACGAGACGGGCGGCGCGTACTTGAAGATGGCGCTCGACGGCAATCCCGACGACATGAATCTGCAAAAGTCGGCCGGCGAGCTGTTTGCCGAGATGCATCTCTACAACGAAGCCATTGCCTGCTACACGAAGGCCAATCGCGAAAAGCCGGACGAAACCTTGCAGCGGAAGATTTCTCGCTGGAGCGTCGAGAAAACGATTTATCAGGGCAAGTACGAGACGGCCCAGAGTTCGCGCGACGTCAATCCCGAACTGCAAAAGTCGGACGCCGACCGCAAGGGGGCCGAGGAAGAACTGACTCCCGAGCAGCGGACCCGCAATTCCATCCGCAAGAATCCGGACGAGATGTCCAACTACATCGCCCTGGCGAACATGCTGTTCGAGCAGGAACGGTACGAAGAGGCGGAAAAGATTCTCAAGCAAGGGGTGGAAGCGTCCGGCGGCGACCGTCGCGTGCGGGAGAAACTCGAAGACATCCAGCTCCATCGCGTCGGCATGCAGGTGGCCGTCGCCAAGCAGGAGGCCGAGATCGAGAAGTCGGAGAAGAAGGTAAAGCATTACCGGCAGCTCAAGGCGGAACTGAACAAGCGGGAGCTGGAGAAATTTCGCAACCGGGTGGAGGCCTATCCCAGCAATCTGTTTTACAAGTACGAGTTTGGGTTGCGGCTCAAGCGGGCGGGAATGTTCAAGGAGGCGATCCAGCAGTTCCAGTCCTCCGTCGGCGAGGATAAACTGGCCAACCAAGCGTACTTGGAACTGGGCGAGTCGTTCCAGCACATCAAGCAATACAAGCTGGCGATGAGCAACTACGAAAAATCGATCGAGACGGCGACCAGCGCCGACGCCGAGCCGACCAAACTGGCCCGTTACCGGGCCGGCAAGCTGGCCAGCGGGCTGAAGGAATACCAGACGGCCGAACGGCATCTCACCAAGCTGGCCGAGATCGATTTTGGCTACAAGGATGTGGCGGAATTGCTCGACGACCTGCAAAAAAAGAAGGAGGCTGGCAGCAGCCAGCCCGATTAAGTAGCTGTCAAAATTCCCGGTTCGCCCTGCTAGACAAACGGCCCAAAATCGGGCAAACTAGATGGTTTGCCATTGGCGCACGGTTGCCGTCCGTGCGAGTTCCTCACCCAACCCAGCTAGTTCCCATGCCAAATACCGCCAGTGCCAAGAAGCGACTTCGACAGGGCGTCAAACGTCATCAACGCAATCGCTCGACAAAACGGACCCTCAGCACGTACCTGAAGCGGGTGACCGACGCCCTGGCCAGCGGCGACCACGCCAAGGCTCAAGAAGATTACCGCGTGGCCAGCAAGAAACTCGATCAAGCTTCCGCCAAGGGCGTGATCCACGCCAATGTCGCGGCGCGGCTGAAGTCGCGGTACAGCAAGCGACTCAAGGCGGCCAAGTAGCTCTGGCGTCCCCGCCGGACCAAAAATCTCCCCCGCCGAGCTACCACTCGATGCAGCCCGCCTCGAAGATCGGTCCCTCGACACAGGTTCGCTTGTAGTCCCACTCCCCTTGGGCGTCGCGGACTCGCGCCACGCAACTGAAGCAGATGCCCACGCCGCAGGCCATCGGCGTTTCCAGCGACACCAGGCACGGCACGTGGCGCGCCAGGCACAGCTTGGCGACCGCTTCCATCATCGGTTCGGGGCCGCAAACCATCACTTGCCGCCGGCAAGCGGCGTCCTCCAAGAGCGGCGTCAAGAGATCGGTAACCAGACCGTGGCGTCCGGCCGAGCCGTCGTCGGTGCTGGTCTGCAGGTCGATCCGCAGCGCGGCAAAGTCCTCCAGGCCGGCCAGCAAGCTCGCCCGCCGCGCCCCGTAGCAGAGCGTAACCCGTTGGACGCTTGCGGCCCCTGACTCCGTCCTGGCAGGTTCGCCGTACGATTGCAAGCCGAGCGCCTCGGCCGCGACCGCGGGAAACGGGGTCTGGCCGATGCCACCGGCCACCAGGATCAAGTGCTCCGTTTCGACAACCGGAAATCCGTTGCCCAATGGTCCCCAGACGTCCAACTTCTGCCCCGGCAGGTATTCGGCGAGTCGGCGGGTCATCTTGCCCATCACTAGGTAGACCAGGTCGAGCGCCTCGGGCGTTCCCTCGCTGCTGTTGACGACCCGGTAGAGCGCCAAAGGGCGGCCGAGCAGCGGATCGTTGAAGTCGGCCAACCGCACCATCACGAACTGGCCTGGCACGATCCGCCGGGCCAGCTCCGGGCAGCGAAGCCGCACGCGGTAGGTCGCTTCCGCCAGGCGCACATTCTCGACGACCTCGACGGTGCGTTGCAGGGCACGATCGGCATAGTACCGGGCGTGCAGCGGGTTGGCCGGCGTCATTTACGCCCTCCCCTGCCCCGAGCACCGCCCGACTTCCCGCGTCCGCCGGCGCCCTTCGGATCCGGTTTGCCGGCGGCTCGACGGGTCTTCGACCGAATGGTGGTAGAACGGCGGCCCGACTCGGCGTGGGTTTGCTTCTTCTTCGCTCCGCCGCCGCGAGCATCCTTAGACTTCGATCGAGCGTCGTCGCC
>JBGTJT010000121.1:0-6863 GCA_041744995.1 Pirellulales bacterium
CGTTGATCTTCATACGCCTGGAAATTCCCCTCGCACCAGTGGACGTGTCCGTCCCCCTCAAACGCCAGGATGTGCGTGGCAATGCGATCCAAAAACCAGCGGTCATGGCTGGTAACCACCACGCTGCCAGCGAAATTGATGATCGCTTCCTCCAAGGCTCGCAGGGTGTCGACGTCGAGATCGTTGGTCGGTTCGTCCAGCAGCAACACGTTGCAACCGCGACGCAGCAGCTTGGCGAGATGGACCCGGTTGCGTTCTCCGCCGGAAAGCGAGCCGACCTTCTTTTGCTGGTCGGTCCCCTGGAAGTTGAACCGCGCCACGTAGGCCCGGGAGTTGATCTTGCGGCCCCCCATCTCCAGGATGTCGTGATTCCCCGAGATTTCCTCGTAGACGGTCGCGTCCGCATCCAACGCGTCGCGGGTCTGATCGACGTAGCCGAGTTCCACGGTTTCGCCGATCTCGATGCGCCCCTCGTCGGGCGATTCGGACCCGACGAGCATCCGAAACAACGTCGTCTTGCCAGCGCCGTTGGGGCCGATGATGCCCACAATGCCGCCGGCCGGCAGTTTGAAACTGAGGTTTTCGATCAGCAGATTGTCGTCGAAGCCCTTGCTGATGCCGTGCGCGTCGATCACCTTTTCGCCCAGTCGCTTGCCGGGCGGAATTTGAATTTCGAACTCGTCGGGACGTTCCTGAAACTGCTCGGTCGACATCTGCTCGTAGGCCTTGATGCGGGCCTTGCTCTTGGCTTGCCGCGCCTTCGGTGAAGCGCGAATCCACTCCAACTCGCGGGCCAGTGTTTTCTCGCGGGCCTTGTTCGATTTTTCCTCGCGGACCAGGCGCTCTTGTTTCTGCTGTAACCAGCTTGAATAGTTGCCTTCCCAGGGAATGCCGCGTCCGCGGTCGAGTTCCAGAATCCAGCCGGCCACATTGTCGAGAAAGTATCGATCGTGCGTAATCGCCACCACCGTGCCGGCATACTCGTGCAAATGACGCTCCAGCCAGGCGACGCTTTCGGCGTCGAGATGATTGGTCGGTTCGTCGAGCAGCAGCAGGTCGGGCTTTTCCAGCAGCATCTTGCAGAGCGCCACGCGGCGCCGTTCGCCGCCGGAGAGCGTCGTGACGTCGGCGTCGCCCGGCGGCAGGTTCATGGCGTCCATGGCGATCTCGATTTGCCGATCCAGCTCCCAAGCGTTGAGCAAATCGATCTGGTCTTGCACGCGCGCTTGCTCGGCCAGCAGCTTCTCCATCGCCGCATCGTCCATCGGCTCGGCGAACTTGGCGTTGATTTCGTTATAACGGTCGAGTATCGCCCGGGTGCCGGCGACCGCTTCCTCGATGTTGCCGCGAACATCTTTCTCGGCGTCGAGCGTCGGTTCCTGCGACACGTAGCCCACGGTGAAGCCGTCGGTTAGCCGCGCCTCGCCGTCGAACTCCTTGTCGACTCCGGCCATGATCTTCAATAAAGTACTCTTGCCGGCCCCGTTGCGGCCGAGCACGCCGATCTTGGCGCCGGGATAGAAACTGAGCCAGACGTCCTTGAGAACTTCCTTCTGACCGTACTTCTTGGTCAGTTCAGCCATCTGAAAGATATATTGCTTGCCCATATTTCTTATGTGGAATGTTGCATGTTGGATGTTGGATGTGGAAAACTTCGGAAACCGAACATTTCATTTTCTCGATTTACGTTGGCCTGGGTAGGGCCGTTGCGGAGATTGCCGCAGTTGAAATTGCAATTGCGGAAAATGCAGCCATGCGGAGGGTACTGCCCGCAAGGCGAGGATGAGGCGAAAGATGATCGAGGATATCGTCGAGGTCGGTCAACGCCAGCCGAGCGAAGCTAAGCCACGGCATTACTTGGCTCCGTCGACGATCTGCTGAGCGCGAGTGTGCAAGTGCAAAAAAACGTCGTCGCCATCAACGGTCTCGCCTGCTTCGAGTTGATCGATACCGGCTTGTATGTCGTGCCGCAGGGATTCTCGCGACTTCAACAATCGCAGTCCGGCAATAACCATTTCGTTCTCGTCGGAGTAGTGGCCGCTCGCGACCATTTCTTGGACGAACGCGGTCCATTCGGCAGGCAAATGAAGATTCATTGATGTGCTCCCTTCTCTTGCCATGATAGCCCCGGCTCTGCAATTTTACCAGCTAGCGCCGTTCGCAGCGGGTCATCCGCTGCGCCGCAGAGTCCCAAGTGGCTGTGGCGGCGCCACCCTTCGGCATACTCGAATCGGCCGCTGAGCCGGCCTACCTCGCGGCAGAGTTCGTGCATCGTGTGCAGGTAGGAGTCCATGCCTTGGCTGCGGTCGAGCCACAGCTTCTGGCTCTCGTGCAGCGCGAGCATTTCCGTTTTGCGATCGAGTACATCGGTGATGTCGACGAACATTTCGGGACTGATCGGCTGCCGCAGGCCGTCGCAGTTGCCGTGCGGCTGGGCGTGGTAGATGGTGACCGGCTGGTCGGTGATCGCCGCCGGTGGCTCCACCGGAAAGTTAGGCATGCCGCGTGAAAACGCCGCCGTCACCGCCAGCCGCGCCGTGTTCATGTGGTCTTCCATATAGTCCTGCGGCGAGTGCGTGAGGATGATCTGCGGCGCTACTTCGCGGACAATTGAAGCCAACCGCAGCAAGGTCGGCTTGTCGTAAAAGATCTCCAGGTCGTTCGTCAGGCTGTCGTGAAACGTGGCTCCCAGATGCTCGGCCGCGCGGCGAGCTTCCTCGCGGCGGATATGTATGATCGTTTCGCGGTCATGCGCCTGCGTGCCGCAGCAGCCGTTGGCGACGTTCATGTAGTGCAGCTCGTAGCCGGCGGCGGCCAGGTGAATCATGGTGCCGGCCATCACGAACTCGATATCATCCGGATGGGCCGCAATGGCGAAGGCGGTTTTGGACATGGGGCACCGTGATTTCCGGCAAATGTCGTCTCGTGTGATTTAGCGGCAATATGGTAGAATAACAGTATGCACAAGAAACTTGGAGCCCACCGTGGAGCGCAGAGTAGACCGCAGCATCGAAAAGGTTGGCAACCTCGGTGACGACACCTGGGATGAGGAAGCAGCACAGCTAACGCCCGCCGAACACATCAAGTGCATGTGGCCCTTGGTAGTGGATAGCTGGGCATGTCGAGGAGTGGACGTCAGTGAACTTAGACTTCAGCGACATGTTGAAAGCATTACCTGGCGTGAAGTGAACCCACTGGAAGACGAGAAATGACAGCAGAGCGTCCCAACGTCGTCGCCTGGCTGGTTGAAATGGAAATGTTTCCGCAATACCAGCACCAATTGTGCGAGGAGATTCGCCGGCAGGGCCACGCTGGCTCATCCGCTGCGGCTGGAAGCCCCAGCCACGGTTAGTGCATCTCCGTCTCGCACGTGCCGATCCCGCCTCGATAGTAATGAAAATGGACGCACGGGTGATCTGCCAGTAGCGACATCGGCACCGCCGCATCGGCGATGCCTTTTGCGATCATCAGCGCCGTGAGCCGCTGGCCGAACGGGTTGTCGTGCGTGCCGGCTTGCCAGATGGAGACCCGCTCGGCCTGCCAGGTTTCGACCGGCCCGACCGTCACTGCTTGCGAGGGTACGTTCGTAATGACGCCGCCGCCGGAGGTGCGGGCGTTCTGCATCAGTGTGATCGGATGCAGTTCGACCACGCGGGTGGTCAGCTTGCGATACTCTGCGGGCGTAGGTGGCGCGTCCACATAGGTCCCCTCGCGTCGCGGCGGATCGTTGAAGGCCCAATGCTTCACGTCCCCCTGCCCTCCCTGCATCACCACGCAACGTGCCTGCTGCCAACTGGCGATGTACTCGGCCGGATCGGCCTGGGGGAAATGCAAGTTCGCTTCCGGCATGCGGAGTTCCGGCTTAATCCGGTCAAAGCACAGTTCACGATCGGCCTTTTCAAAGCTTAAGGAAAAGTCGGTCGGCACTTCCTTGCCGTTGACAACCCATTCGTCCATGCCCCAGAAGTGCGCGTGCCGCAGGTCGAGTTCCAACTCGTTGACCAACCGAGCGACCAGCGGTAGTTGCTCTGTTGGGCCGATCGGACCACAGATACCGGCCGGGTTGTCGGCCGTGGCCTGCCGCCAGGCTTCGATGTACTCGAGCGCTTCAGCCAGATAAAAATCTTCCAGCGTGTCGTGAAAGAAGACCTGGAACCCGTCGCGTGACAGCTTTAACAGATCGTCGGCAGTCAATCGTGCCGCCTCGTCGAGAACGTCTGCGTCGAGCGTTGTGTAGTCCCACCACTGGGGCGCGATCTTGCTTACGGGCCGCATATACGTCTCCTGTGAATCGGCTGAATCATCGTATTGTGATGCAGTCGCGTGCCGCTGCCAACCATCGGATGGAGAAATTGAGTGGCCTAGTGAGACGGCACACGAAACAAGCAGAATTGGCACACGATTCGCTTCTAAATCTGCCGTCGTCACCGGCCGTCGCAAACGAAGAACAGGTGCGTCAGGCTGGCGAGTGCGCCGTAAAGTCCGTTGACGACCGCGTTTTCGCATCTTCCGCGGTCCGAGGAGACGTTCGGCAACGATTCGAACCGGTGCTACGCCGGCACGGCCAGTGGCGACTTGTGTCTGAATGGCGATAGCCGCATTATTGCTTCGCGGCACCTTACTTGCGACGCAACGTGAGCAGCCGGAAGTCCATGACATTGCCGCGCGGAATATCCATGGCTTGGAGCGTCAGCGTGCCACGTCCCTTTTTCAGTTCGATCGTTCCCAACTTCAATGGCCGAAAATCCTTCACCAAGCCTTCTTGCCGGGGGGAGCGATCTTGTTCGGCCCCGACGAGCGGCGGATCGTGTGGTGCGGTTACCCGGCCTGACACCTGGGCCTCGGCGAAGCTCAGTTCCACCGTGGCACCAGTATCGCCCTCGGGACAGGTGTAATAGACCTCGACCGCAAACTTGCCGTCGGCCGGCACCTCGACTTCCCAGGTGATCGCGTCGTCGGTAGTCGTCCAGTTCGTCAGGAATGTGCAGTTGGGATGGCGGTTGGATCGCTCGATCCCGCCATGCGGCACTGCATCGCGGGCTGGCAGTTGCGTCAGGTCGAACTCGGGATGCCCCACCACAAACGGCCACTGCCGCGCATCCATGCCGCCGGTTTCCTGGATCCACTCCCGCCCAGCCTGCTTCAGCCGGGCAGTCTCGTCGGGATGTTTCGCCGCGACGTTGTTTCTCTGCCCGCGATCTTGTTCGATGTCGTAAAGGCGACCCTGCGGGTCGAGCCGGAAGCGTTGTGATCGCACGCTCACGCGGCCAGCCCAGTGCGAAAACAGCAACCGCTGCGGCCACTCGGGATCGTCCTTTAGCAGCAGTGGGGCGAGGCTGCGGCCGTCGAGCGGCTTGTCGCCGACCGGCTCGACGCCGCACAGGTCGGCCAGCGTCGGCAGCAGGTCGATGGCTGCGCTGATCTGCGGAATGCTGCGGCCTGCTGCAATTCGATCCGGCCAGCGGATGAACAACGGCGACCGCACGCCCCCTTCGTCGGTGGAGCCTTTGTGGCCTCGCATGCCGCCGTTGTAGCGAGGCCCGTTGGGGCCGTTGTCGCCGAAGTAGACCACAATCGTATTCCGCGCCAGCTTCTGCTCTTCGAGCGCCTCCAGCAGGCGGCCGACGTTCCAGTCGATGTTCTCGCACATCGCCAGCGCCGCTCGCGAGTGGGCGCTGGTGTTGTCGCCCGACTGCTCGACCATTGGCTTGTCTTTGTACTTGTCCCACCAGCGGTCGGGAACCTGCATCGGCGAGTGGGGCGTATTGTAGGCGAGGTAGCAGAAGAAGGGCCGCTGGCGATTGGCTGCGATGAACTCGATCGCCTTGTCTGTGAAGTCGTCGGTTAGGTAGCCTTTGCCTTGAACGATCTCGCCGTTGCGGTCGAGCATCGGGCTAAAGTAATGCCCCCAATGCCCCGAGGTGAAGCCGTAATACTCGTCGAAGCCGCGGCCGAGCGGATGATAAGGGTATTGCGTGCCGTTGTGCCATTTGCCGAACGCCGCGGTGCGATAGCCGGCCGCCTGGAACGAGTCGGCGATGGTCGTCTCGTCGAGCGCCAGCCGTTCACCGCCGCTGGAAGTGCTCACCACGCCCGATCGCGTATGATACCGGCCCGTAAGAAACTCCGCCCGCGTCGGCGAGCAGACTGGGCACACATAGAACGAATCGAACTGGGCGCCGTCGCGGGCGAGCCGGTCGAGATGCGGCGTGTCGATGTTCTGATTGCCGTGAATCGACAGGTCGCCCCAGCCTTGGTCGTCGGTCAGGATTACGACTACATTCGGCGGCGTCTCGGCGGACGACGTGGTCAGGCAGCAAACGGTGCAGAGTAAAGCGGAGAACAGCACAATACGAACGGACATGGGAAGAAACTCGGCGTACAGGTTGCAATGTAGCGACTCAGCTACGAAAATCGTATTGTAGCCCAGCGGAAACAGCCTTACGAACCCTTCCCTGCCCGTATTCTGTATTCACTCGCCAACCTCATCCCAACTCTACGTTAGGTCCCTTATGTGCTTGTTGCTTCGCAGTTTAATACTGGTGTTGTTCGGTTTTACCTGCTCGTCGCTGACTGCGGCCGAACGTCCCAACATTGTAGTGATCCTCGCCGACGACATGGGGTTCTCCGACATCGGCTGCTACGGCGCCGAGATCAAGACCCCCAATCTCGACCGGCTGGCCGCCGGCGGCAGTCGTTTTACGCAGATGCACAACACCAGCAAGTGCTTCCCCTCGCGGGCCTGCCTGCTGACCGGTCTGTACGCCCAGCAGTGCGGCATGGCTCGCGGGCCGGGCAAGTTCAGCAACTGCGTTAATTTTGGCGAGGTGCTGCGGGCCGCCGGCTACCGCACGTTGTTTGTC
>JBGTJT010000122.1:0-6501 GCA_041744995.1 Pirellulales bacterium
AAGTCAAGAAATATTTTTATTAGTTGCGGAATTCAAGCAAACTGGTTAGTATTGGGCGAATGGAAGCAATCTCCAACAACTTAAATCCTCGAAAGCAAGTCCCCCAACCTCATGCTCAGACAACGATTGACGTGGGGCGCGTCTTGTTGGGAGTGTGACGCAGCGATGCAAGCCGAGCGTGCGACCTTCAACTTCTATCCAGTATCCAGGAGCATTCAAGATGAAAACCCACCTCACACATCGCGTCTGTATTTTGTTCGCGGCCGTCGCGCTCGCCATCTGGAGCATCACATCGGGCACCTCCGTTCGCGCCGCCTCGCTCGAAGCACTGTGGGGCTTCGATGAAACGAGCGGTACCACCGCCTTCGATGAAACGAACGCCATCGGACTTGTTCTGGGCGGCAATTCCTTACCACCAGGGCAAGGCGTGGTCGGTCAGTTCGGTTATGCCTACGACTTTGGAACCGACCCCAATGCCCGGGCCGAGGGCACTTCCGCCGCGAGCCAGGCGGTAACGAATCAAACGGGCGATTTCACGATCCTGACCTGGATCAATCCCACGGCGGGCGATTTCACCGGCCCCAATGTCCGCTTCATCGATACGTCCGGAGTAAATGGAGCCATCGATGCCGGCTATCGATTGTTTACCGATAGCGGGGCGAACTCCGACAACTTTCGCTTCCTGGGCGTAGGTACAGGAGGCAATACCTCCATTATCCACAGCCGCGATCTCACGGCAGGTCAATGGACCCTGCTGGCAATTCGCTACGATACCGACGGCACCGCCACGTCCAACGTGCTGTACTCGACAGACTCGGTCAACAGCGCATTCATCGGCACCAACGCCCAATCGACCGCGGCGACCGGCCCAATCACCTATGGCCCGGGCGAGAGCGCGAACTTCGGCACGACCGATTCGCCCACGGCGCCGCAGAGCTTTAACGGCTTGATGGATCAAACGGCCTTCTTTAAGGGTGTGCTGACCGACCGGCAACTCTCCAATGCCTTCAATCTGGGTGCGGAGAATACCTTCGGGTTGGCGCTGGCCAACTACGACTTCGAGTCTGACGGCAGCGGCAGCTCGGTGGCCGGCGTCTCGACGACGCCCGTTACGGTCAGTGGCACGACGTCGAGTTTTGGTGGAGCGGTGGGCGACAATACGGGCCGTGACGCCAGCGGTCGCGTGCTGGGAACGACTTCCGACCTCGGTTCCTTGGGAGTTTCACGCATTGGCGGTGTCCTAGGGAATTCGTTAGCGGACGCCATTACCGCAGAGGATTACTTGTCGTTGACGATCAGCCCAGATGGTTCCAACACGCTCGACCTGGAAAGCTTCATGTTCAAGGCCGCCTTGCGGAGTAACAACTCGCCCGAACATTGGGCCTTGTTTTCCGACATCGACGGCTTCGACGTATCAGACGTGATTGATCAGGGCACGATCACCACATTACTTGTTGACGGTTCATCCACAGCAGTGCCCGGCCCCTTCGAACCGTTCGTGATCGATCTTACCGCCTCAACCTTCCAGGGCCTTTCCGAATCGGTCGAGTTCCGACTCTACCTGTGGGGCGACTCAATGACCGGTACGAACTCCCTCACGCGATTCGATAAGTTCACCATCAACGGCCAAGTCGTCGTGCCCGAACCGGGGTCGATTACCCTGTTCGCCGTGGCGGGTCTGATGGGACTGGGGCTGACGCTTCTTCGTCGGCGTCGCTGAAGACACTCGGCGATTGCCGTGGATGGCACCAACTCCGCGATCGTCAGCGATCTGACTACCAACCCTGGTGGAACCAGCGGTTCGACCGTTCTCACGGGCGGATGGGTCTACTTCGATCTCGACGCCGATGGCACCTACGGGTTGTCGGGCACCGTGCGCGATCTGGGCGGTCGCCCAACTGAGCCAATAGCAGGGCCACAAATGTCCCCTCGAATGCAACCGCTGACCGTTGATAGCCTGCGCGGCAACTGGGGCACGCTCCTGCTGCCGATCCATGAGGACGACTCAATCGATTTTGCGAGTCTTTCGGATCAGATGGAGACGCTGGTCCGCTTCGGCATGGACGGCATCTACACCAACGGAACCGCGGGCGAATTCTACAACCAGACCGAGGAAGAGTTTGATCGCATTTCAGGGATGCTCGCCGAGAGTTGCCAAGCGGCAGGGATGCCCTTTCAGATTGGCGTGAGCCATTCCAGCCCGATTGTCTCGCGCGAGCGGCTGCGGCGCGCGGTAATGTATCGGCCGAGCGCACTACAAGTCGTTTTGCCAGATTGGTCGCCGACGAGCATCCTCGAATCGATTTCGTTCTTACGCGTCATGGCGGATGAAGCGGACGGTATTCCGTTGGTGCTCTACAATCCGCCACATGCCAAACAGCGATTAACTCCCTGGGATTTCGCGGCCATCACCCAAGCGGTGCCATCGCTGATCGGGATCAAAGTGTCCGGTGGAGACGCGCAATGGTTTGACGAAATGAAAACATGGGCGCCGAATCTGTCGATCTTCGTGCCGGGTCACTTGTTTGCCGACCAATATCCGCTTGGCGCCCGGGGATCGTATTCCAATGTTGCCTGCCTGCATCCATTCGGTGCGCAGCGCTGGTATGAGCAAATGACGACTGATCTGAATGCGGCAGTCGAATTGGGAAGGCGTATTCAAGCCTTCATGACCGCGTACGTCGTGCCTTACAAGGAAGCGGGCTACTCGAACCCGGCGCTCGACAAGCTACTCGCCTGCATTGGCGGATGGTCGCAGATGACTCCCAGGTTGCGGTGGCCCTATCAATCGATTGACGCCAGCGAGGCGATACGACTCCGACCTATCGCCAGGGAAATGGTGCCGGAGTTATTCTCAGCATCGGCAAGCTCCGGCGAGTGTATCGTCTTGCAGGGAAACACTTCTACATGAAGATGCTCATGGAAGTGGTTCCTCTATTCCGCAGGGAATTGTTCACCCACTACCTTAATGGAGAACCACGATTAAGTTGTACCTGGGAATTGACCAACCTGCACGCCAGATTACTTAAACTGAAAAGCGTTTCAGATTAAACCACGGATGTCACGGATGTCGCGGATATTAAGGATAGAGTGGCGCCAAACATGTTGCCAAATGGATTAAATCATCTGGAGGTCACTTTCTGTCTTTTATCCGAAAAATCCGTGTCATCCGTGGTTTTACTGCACTGAGTCGTTTTCCGTTTGAAAAATACCAGCGATGACGGTGGCGATGTCTTACAGCCCTGAGCACCAAGGAACGAAGCCCATGATCAAGCCAAATGGCCAGGCTCGCAAGAATTCAAGTGGACTAGCTGTTTCCCGAACTCTTGCGAGTTCGGCTATGTTCCTATTGCTGGCCCTTGTCACGGTTTCTGCAACGGCCACCCAACGACCCAACATCCTACTGATCGTGTCGGAAGACAACGGACCTGAACTTGGCTGTTACGGTGAGCCGTTTGTGAAGACTCCCGTGCTGGATCATGCCGGCGGCGATCTTTGGGTCGGGTTGCTGTCAGCCGATGCCAGTCCTAATGACACGGGTGCTCACTCAGGCAACAACCGTTTGGGGGTTGATAACGTTCGCCTCCAGGCGGTGCCGGAAACGAGCAGCGTGGCGCTGCTGATGCTGGGCGGGGTGTTCGGGGCCGTGTGGCTTCGGCGGCGAGGGGGGCGGACGGCATGATTGCGAGATTTAGGGAGAGCCTGCCGCAAGCCGTTTTTGTTCTCGTGGCGGCGCTGCTGGCGACCGGCTGCGGCGATTCGCGTCGAAATAACGTCGCTGGGAACGTCACGGTCAACGGCGAGCCGTTGGAAGCAGGTTACATTCAGTTCCTGCCGCTGGAGAATACCGCCAGCCCCACGGCGGGCGCGGAGATCCACCAAGGCCGATATGAGATTCCCGCAACCGGCGGGCCTTTTACCGGTGAGTTTCGCGTCGAAATCACCGCTTCGCGAAATACCGGCCGCACCACGCGGGATCCCGATTCGGGGGAGGTGGTTAACGTGACGGAGCAGTATCTGCCGCATCACTACAACCAACAGAGTGAATTGAGGGCGCGTATCGAATCGGGCAGTCCCGACTCGGTCGACTTCAATCTCGAACTACAGAAAGCAATTCCGCAAGGCGGCCCAGCATGATTAAGGTAATTCGCTCCGCAGCACATGATTTTAGCGAGGTAGGGCGTGGCCAAGGCCATGCGGTTCGCGCCGAGAAGGGTAACCGCTTCTCCCGGCCCCTACATGGTTTCACGCTGGTGGAACTGCTGGTGGTGATCGCCATCATTGGTATCTTGATCGCGTTGCTGTTGCCGGCGGTGCAATCCGCGCGGGAAGCGGCCCGGCGGATGCAGTGCAGCAATAACTTGAAGCAGATCAGTTTGGCGATGCTGAATTACGAGTTTACGCACAGTGTGCTGCCGGTGGGCGTGCAGGACTTACCGATCATCGATCGTCCGTCGACGAACAAAGGCTGGCCGGGCCATACGGCGTTCATGGCCTTGCTGCCCTATTTGGAGCAGGGGAACACCGTCGCGCAGTACCATTTTGACCACCGAAATCTCGATCCGATCAATAATCCCGCGACAAGTACCCAGATCAGTGCCTATCAGTGTCCCAGTGACACTTCGGCGGGGCGGGCTGCTCATCATGAATCGCTGGACATTTTTTGGTCTCGGTCCAACTACGTGGCTTGCATGGGCAGCGACACGATGGCCCCCGACACCAACGGAACCGCCTCGATCCTTTCCAGTGCAGATCGGACAGGCATAAACCTGAACACGGACGGAGCGTTTCGCATTGGCCAACCACGCGGGTTGGCGGAAATACGCGACGGCACCTCCAATACGGTTCTTCTGAGTGAGGTATTGGCGGGACAAGACGACCTCCGCGGGAGCGACAATACCTGGGACGTGCGCGGCATGTGGGCCTGGCATTCCATGGGTTCGTCCTTGTACACGCACCGCAACACGCCGAATTCCAGCGTGGGAGACGCCTTGTATGCCTTGAACACCAATTGTATCGCGTCGTCGGCGATGCCATGCGACAACACCCAGGGTGGAGCCATCGATCAACACCATGCGGCCGCGCGGAGTCGGCACCCGGGCGGCGTTGGCGTGGCCTTCGCCGACGGTCATGTTAGCTTTGTCTCCGACACGATTGATCTAACTACTTGGAAGGCGATTAGCACGATCGCCGGCCAAGAGGTGATCTCCGCGGCAGCGTTTTAGACCTGGCATTGTAAACTGGCTTGCTGAACCACGTCCGTTCCTACCCCCAATCCTCGCGAGCAACTCGCATTTCCTCCTACTTCCGAAGAGGGCCTTTCGATGAGACATCTTGTGAATGATCGTCTGCAACGAACATCCCCCACAACGCAGGCGATGCCTTGTCTTG
Source organism: Pirellulales bacterium (assembly GCA_041744995.1). Classification (GTDB taxonomy): domain Bacteria; phylum Planctomycetota; class Planctomycetia; order Pirellulales; family UBA7805; genus JBBDLY01. Next base: position 5,392 of record JBGTJT010000122.1, read on the forward strand.
GTTGCCCGCGGCGAATCTTGTTGGCAACGCTGGCCTTGACGCTGCTGTTATTCCAAGGCAGCGCCAGCAGCAAGGAGCGGTCGGCCCCCGCCGAGCGTCCGCCGAACATCGTGTTCATCCTGATCGACGACTTGGGCTGGAATGACGTGGGCTGCTATGGCAGTGACTACTACGAGACGCCCCACATCGACCGGCTGGCCGACCGCGGCATGCGCTTCACGCAGGCTTACGCCAGCAGCAGCGTCTGCTCGCCGACGCGGGTGGCGATTCTCACTGGTAAGAACCCGGCGCGGTTGCGGATCACCATGGCGATCCCCATCGAAGGCGACAAGCGGCTGAAGGGTCCGCTGCCGCTGATCCCGGCGAACTATACCAAGACCATGCCGCTGGAGGAAGTGACCATTGCCGAGGCTCTACGCGAGGCGGGATACGTCAACGGGCACATCGGCAAATGGCACGTTTCCTGGGACGAGGCCGGATATCCCGAGGCCCAGGGGTTCGATGTCAACATCGCCGGCAACCGCTACGGCAGCTCGTCGAGCTACTTCTTCCCCTACGAAAGCCGCTGGCAGATGACGCCGAACCACCCTTGGCACGAGTGGCGGCTGTTCGAGAAGGGAACCGGCAAGCAGGGTGAGTATCTGACCGATCGGCTGACCGACGAGGCGGTTGCGTTTATCGAAAAGAACGCCGAGGAGCCGTTCTTCTTGCACCTGTCGCACTACGCCGTCCATACGCCGCTGATTGCGAAGCAGGAGATAATTCAAAAATACGAGAAAAAGAAGCCCGGCACCCATCACAACAAGCCCGTCTATGCCGCGATGATCGAGAGCGTGGATCAGTCGGTTGGTCGGGTCTTGGAAAAACTCGACGAACTGGGCATTGCGGACGAGACGATCGTCGTCTTCACTTCCGACAACGGCGGGGCGTTCCAAGCGACCTCGGCGCATCCGCTCCGCGGCCACAAAGCGACCTTCTATGAGGGCGGCATCCGCGTGCCGCTGATCGTCCGCTGGCCGGGCCACACCGAACCGGGGTCGACCTGCGACACGCCGGTCATCAGCACCGACTTCTACCCCACGTTCCTCCGCATGGCCGGGCTGCCGCTGC
>JBGTJT010000123.1:0-3853 GCA_041744995.1 Pirellulales bacterium
GGCAAGAAAAAGCCACCGCGGCTGGCGGTGGCTTGGGAATCCGAGCTCAAATTGGCACCGCGTTAGGCGGCCTGCCGGCGACGTCGCCGATAAACATAAGCGACGCCCAACATCAAGGCAGCCATGCCGCCGAGGATGAAAGCTGAGGGCTCGGGAACACCGTTGACTGGTGCGGTTGGAAAGGTCAGCGTAACCGTGATTGATTCGTCGACCTGATTTACATTGTTGTTGGCAATAAAGCCATTAAAGGTGAACAGGAAATCGATCGTCCCGCCGTTGTCGCTCAGCAAGCTATTCAAGATTGCCAGCGGAATAATGGCTTCGCCACTTTGGGGAGGATTGGAGAAGTCGAACCCCTGGTCCTGTAGATTACCGGAATTGAAATCGAAATCGTCGTTACCCGTATTGTTGTCTAGGATCGCTCCGCCCCCAAACGTATGGTTGGTTCCGGAAGGATTGGCGGCCAGGGTAAAATTCTCGCTTTGCGAACTAAAGTTGCCGGCGATATCGACGCGGAGTACGCCTGGCCCAGTCGGAATTTCGGTAATACCAGATAGTGTCACAGTCGCCGGACCCGGCGGACCATCCAACGCGCCAGTACCAACACTGTCTGCCCAGCCAGTAAGGGAATTTGTGTACATCGCGGCATGGCCATGCGAAGTCATCGCCGCCAACACGCAGACCGTTAACAAGCCAGATATGGTTCGGGTCATGGATGATTCATCGGGTAGGAGGTTGGTTTTGGTGGCAAGGATTGATTATCAGGTTTCTTCGATTCAGCAAAGCGTCAAATCTGCTTGTTAGCGAATTTGACCGGAAAGTCGATGATTGTGAATGTTATCGTAATGGTCTAGCGAACCGTTCGCTTCACCTTTGGCAAAACTGGGCAAATCACGTGGCTCGCCTGTTCTCAACGCGTCCATGGTATCGTACGGGTCGTCGGTCACCTCGTTTGAATTCCCTGAAAAGATATCGAAAATCTGATCGGGACCAGCCGAATAGATCACCGGATAGATCGCGAAAGACTCGGTATCGATGCGTAGCGGATCGAAGGGATCTGGATGCGTTACTGGATCATCTGACTGCAAATCAGACGGAAAGGACGGTGCTGCTCTGAGGAAGCGAATGGGTGTACCCCAGGCATCAATAAACTCTTTCGCCCCGTCGCCATCGACGTCTCCAATCTCGCTCTCGTCAAAACGATCCAGCGCGGCTTGATCGGCCATGCCAATGGCGACGATCATGTACAGGCACTCGGCGTTCTCGAACTGGGCGCTGGGATTGATGGAGTCGTAATAGCGCTTGTATGCTTTGGAGAGGGCTGTACGCGGAACTCTGTCCGGTTCTGTCGTTACTTCAACCCAACGCTGCGGAAGCTCAAGCCGCATCAACTGCTGAAGTCCCCGAAGACGAACAGCCGCGGCGGCGTTGCGAGGAGAACCGGCTACGATTGTGACCGGTACCCGGCGCGTGTGATAGCCGTCCCATTTGGACATGATCAGCGCATTGAGTTTGCTGATCGTGGCTTGCGTCTTGGCGACCCTCGCTGCTTCTCGTGCGCTGAACGTGGCGAACAGCGTGGCGCTGGCCAGAATGGCCATAATCGTCACCGCCACTAACAACTCTACTAATGTAAAGCCATAGCGGTACCGCGGGTGATGGCGCCAATTCGATGCGAGGGTCCGGGTCATGAACTTGTTCCGCGGTTGCTGGAAGTCAGCTTGCTCCTGTCGATGACTCTTAGTTTAACGGGCCGACAAAACCGCCGTCAAGCAGTTTGCCGAAATAACCGGCAACATCGTAACTTAAACGGATCGGCGGCCCTTGATGGACATCGCTTGCAGAAGCCCCCCATTGTGGCAGGATTTTAAACAGGAGGGAACAGAGAAAGTCAACAGAGCATGTATCTCTCCGTTTTCTTCGTTCCCTCCTGTTCCACCGGCCCTGGTAGACCCTTAAAGCCCTGGGATCATTTTCCCGTCCGTGAAGCTTAAATCGCGTGGTCCGGACGGGACAATGGTCCCATCCTACGAGAATTCAAGAGAATCGCTGTTACTGCGCATTGCCAAACGCTGGATTATTTTGCCCAATTGCGGCACAATGGAATTATTGCCGACGGCGTTTCGATCGCACGCGCCGCTGTGGCGCGAATCCCGTTCGGGGAAACTCCTGCACACGTTTTCGAGGAAGCACGATGATAAACGCTCGCACCCGCGGTGCATTTACCTTGGTCGAACTGCTGGTCGTGATGGGCATCATTATCATGCTCATGGCGCTGTTGCTGCCCGCGATTCAGGGCGCCCGCGAGACGGCGCGGCAGGGAGCGTGCGGCAACAATATCCGCGAACTGGCAATGGGCGTGGTGACGCACGCCACCAAGAAAGATCGCTTGCCCGGCTGGAAAGCCACCGTCGGCGGGCAGCCGGTCGGTTGGGTGCCGCAGCTTTTTCCCTATATCGATCAAAACCGCAAATGGGAACAGGTCAAGGCCAACAACAACGGCTACAAGGAAGCGCTGAAGTTCTTGTGGTGTCCGAGCGATCCGCCCAGCAACCTCAACAGCGATCCGCTGCAGGCACCCTATCCGCTTTCCTACGCCTGCAACGGCGGCGCGGCGGGGGAAAACAATGGCGACATGTACCGCGACCGCACGGTGGCCAATCCCCCGCGGGTGTCTTTGGAAGATATCAGCCGCGCCGGCGGGTTGTCCAACCGCATTTCCATTACCGAGAACACGAATCTTAAGGAGTGGACGGACGTTGCCAACGAGTACGAACAGGCGGTGTTGACCAACACGGTGACCCACATGGGCGATCCGACGCAGCGCGGCAAGCCTCCGGCGGCGAATCTGGCCGTGCCGTCCAGTTATCACAAGCTCGGCTTCAACGTCGGCTACGCCGACGGCCACGTCGAGTTCTTCGTGGTCGACCGCATCGCCGGCGAACCACTGCCGGCAGCGGCGCAAGCGTTGTATCTGCGTCGAATGAACGGCAGTTGAGTAGGTGGGCGAGAGCGGACGCGCCTACGCGACGGTTTATTCCGTGCTGAAGACCGACTTTGCAAAACGTGTCGAACTTTCGTAATACTTCAGCCGACTGAAGCTGCAATCGATTGCGAGGTGCGACCCTTCTCCCTCTGGGAGAAGGTGGCCGAAGGCCGGATGAGGGCAGCGGTGCTTGTTGGCCGTGCCTTTACTGGCGTCTTACACATGGCATAGCCAATTGGCGGTGCCGCCCTCATCCGTCTGCTGCGCAGCCACCTTCTCCCAAAGGGAGAAGAGTTCATTTCGTTCCGAATGGCCGACCTACTTTTTCCCCTGTCGCCGCTTCTCTTGAAAGAACCGGCTGAGAATCTCGCCGCACGGTTCGGCCAGAAACCCCTGCAGCACTTCGCAACGGTGATTGAGCCGTTCGTCGGTGAGTAATTGATAGAGCGAGGCAACGGCGCCCGCTTTGGGATCGGCGGCGCCATAGACGACCAACGGAATGCGGGCTTGCACGATCGCCCCGGCGCACATCGGGCAAGGCTCCAAGGTGACGTACAGCGCGCAGTCGTCCAGTCGCCAACTCGACAGCGCCTCGGCGGCTTGGGTGATGGCGATCATCTCGGCGTGGGCGGTCGGGTCGTGCAGTGTCTCGCGCTGGTTGTGCGCCGCGGCAATTACGCGGCCCGCATGCACAATCACCGCCCCCACGGGAACTTCGTCGGCCCGCAGCGCATATTCGGCCTGCTCCAAGGCGAGCCGCATCCACTGTTCGTGAAGTTGTTCGATGGGGAACATTGGGGCGATTCTCGATAATACCAGCACGAAGCGCCAGCGAGTGCATCGCGGTGCTAACCCAACTCTAGCGCG
>JBGTJT010000124.1:0-10974 GCA_041744995.1 Pirellulales bacterium
ACGTATCGAGCTACCGTTTGGAAAACGCGAAGAAAGCCAAGCCGAGCGATGCCAAGCAAGCTAACCGCAAAGGGTAGTCGGGCCGCTTCGAAGGGGAATTCTAATTGTCGCTAAAGGAGAGATGTAGTTGTCGCCGAACACGGCTGCCCACTCTTGCCCTTGGTGACCATAACGATGAACGACGGCAGGTCGGCATTCTCGGCGCCGAGTCCGTAGTCGAGCCAGGCGCCCATGCTGGGGCGACCGGGGAACTGCGAACCGGTCTGCATGAAGGTGACACCCGGACCATGATTGATCGCTTCGGTATGCATCGACTTTACGAAGCTCAATTCGTCGGCGATGCCTGCTGTATGGGGCAACAGGTTACTAAGCCAGGCGCCGCTTTCGCCATGTTGTTCAAACTTGTACGGCGAGCCCACCAGCGGCAAGCTCGATTGATTGCCGCTCATGCCAGTCAAACGCTGTTCGCCGCGCACTTCGGCCGGAAGCTGCGTGCCATGCTTTTCCGTCAGCAACGGCTTGTGATCAAACAGATCGATCTGCGAAGGTCCGCCTGCCTGAAACAGAAAGATCACCCGCTTCGCTTTCGGCGCATGGTGCAACTGCTTGAGGACGCCGGCCGAGACGCTCTCGGCAGCCGCCGTGGCAGCGGTCGCGGGATTTATGAGATCGGCCATCGCGATCGCGCCCAGTCCCATGCCAAACCGATTCAGAAACGACCTGCGATCGAGGCCCCAGGAGGTCTCATGGCCGGTGCATAATTGATTCATCTTGTTTCTCGCTATTGATGCATCACGGTTTCGTGAAAACTAAACAGCGCGTTCGCCACCGAAGACAAGGCCGCCAGTCGCGCTGGATCGAGCTTCTTATCCGCCCGGTGATCACCGGTAGTCAGGTATTTGGCGGCGCGCTCCGGATCTTCGTTAAAGTATGCCAACTGTTGTTCATAAAGTTCCGTCAGGATCTGTAACTCCTTCTCAGTCGGGGGCCGACTGGTAAGTAGGCGGAACATATCCGTGAAAGTGGCTTTCAAGTCGTCGCCATGCTGGAGCGTCAGCCGCGTCGCAAGCGCGCGAGCCGCCTCGACGAACTGCGGTCCGTTCAGCATGACCAACGACTGCAATGGCGTCGAGGTCCGTTCGCGCTCGACGCGACAAACGTCCCGTTTGGCCGCGTCGAGCGTCATCATTTCCGGAGCCGGTGCGGTTCGCTTCCAATAAGTGTAGAGACTGCGGCGATAGAGGCCCGCGCCGCTGTCGCGCTTCGAGGGCTTGAACGAATAACTCACTTCATACGGCTTGGCGGGAGCACCGTTGGCGCCATGCACCATCAATCCGCTGACCGCTAACGCGTTGTCGCGAATCATTTCGGCTGGCAAGCGATACGTCGCCATGCGCCCCCACAAGCGGTTTTCCGGATCGATCGTCAGCAGTGACGCGGCAGCTTCGGACGACTGCCGATAAGTGGATGAAAGCACCATCTGCTTGAGCAGCCGTTTGACATCCCAGCCATGCTCGACAAAGTCGAGCGCCAGCCAGTCAAGCAACTCGGGATGCGTCGGCGGCTCGCCTTGGCGACCAAAATCCTCCGGCGTGCGAACCAGTCCCATGCCAAACATCATCTGCCAATGGCGATTCACGGCAATTCGCGCCGTCAACGGATGTCCGGACTGCGTGAGCCAGTGAGCCAATCCTAAGCGGTTGCGCGGTGCTTCGGCGGGGAAGGAGGGCAGCACGGCCGGCGTACTGGGATGGACTTGCTCGCCTCGGGCGTCGTAGGCGCCGCGCTTAAGCAGGTAGGTCGGACGAGGCGAGGCACGCTCGCGCATCACCATGATTTCGCCCAGCTTATCGACGATGCCATTGCGAGCCGCCCGCACGCCTCGCACTTTCTTCAATTGTTCCGTATATGCCGGATCGATCGCCGCCAGATAGTATTGAAAGAGGGCGTCGTTCTTGACGGCGACCGACTGTGGCACTTTTAGGGCCGCGGCCAGTTGTTCGCCATCGTGCAGGTGGGCAACTTCCAGCGGGGTCAGTTGCCGACCGAAGACCTGAAACTCGTCGACCAGGCCGTTGGTAAATCCTCGATCACGAAACCGCTCGCCAATGGCGATGGTGTCGCCGCCGCCCCCGTTAATGTTCTTGTAAAGATTGTCGTAGACGATTTCATTGTTGGCCAATTTGCCATTGATGAAGATCTGCAAGCCCGACGCTTGGCTCGATCCATCGTATGTCACTGAAACATGGAGCCACTGCTCGATCGGAATCGGTTCCTTCGTGCGTACGCTGATCGCGTTGCCTGGCCAGAAGTTCGCCAGCGTGGCGCTCAGGTGCCCTTCTTCGATCAACAACTGATATCCCCGACTGCCAGCATCCGTCCAGGCTCTTGAGCGATGGTAGATGACCGCTCGATCCTTGACGTCCGGCGTGTTTATCCACAGCACGACGGAAAACGGATCGTAGCGACGGAAATTACCGACCCGGACCCCCACGGCGTCGTCGCCAGAAAGCTGGATGCCCTTGCCAACCTTGCCAGCCACGCTCTTATTGGCGCCGCCTCGATGGCTCTCGAAGTCGAGATGCTTGAGTTTATCTGGCACAGCCGCTGCTGGCGTCGTCTCCAGCCATTGCTCGAAGGCGGCCCGGCTTGTCTTTTTGATTTCGGCCAACTTGGCGACTTCCGCCGCAACCTGGGCGTCGGCGTCAGCGATCTTCTGCTTCGTCGTTTCGTCTGCGATCACCATCGTCGGCGTGGGTACGGAATTAGTGAAGTAAGAGTAGAGTCCTGCTTCGTCGATGTTGTCGAAGAACGCTGAGAGTTCGTAGTACTCTTTCTGTGACAACGGATCGTATTTGTGATCGTGGCAGCGGCAACACTCCATCGTCAGACCCATCAGGGCGGTGGCGGCTGTCTGGGTACGATCAGCCACATACTCGATGCGGAATTCTTCCGGAGTGCTGCCTCCCTCGACCTTTTGGGGATGAAGACGATTGAATGTGGTTGCCAATATCTGATCGTCGGTGGCGTTGGGTAACAGATCGCCCGCAAGTTGCTCCGTAATGAACCGGTCGTACGGCATATTGTCGTTGAGCGCCTTGATCACCCACTGCCGCCACGGCCAGACATGGCGATCGCGGTCGACTTGATAGCCGTAGGTGTCGCTATACCGCGCCGCGTCGAGCCAATCCGATGCGATCCGTTCGCCATAACGTTCCGACGCGAGCAACCGATCGACAACCGTCTCGTAAGCTTGCGGAGAATCGTCGGCCAGGAAGTTATCGATCTCCTCGAGTGTCGGCGGCAGTCCGGTTAGGGCAAACGTGACGCGACGAATCCATCGCAATCGGGAGGCTTCGGCGGCCGGTGCTTGCTTGAGCTGTTCGAGTTGACTCAAGATAAAGTTGTCGATTTCATTCGTCGGCCAGGCGTCATTCTGAATCATGGGGGGTTCTGATTTTACAGGTGGAACGAAGGCCCAGTGTTCTTGCCATGGAGCGCCTTGATCGATCCAGCGGCGAATGAGATCGATCTCCTCGGCCGAGAGCGACAAGTTATTGCCGGGAGGGGGCATCTTTTCATCGGGATCGTCGCTGGTGATCCGCAAAAACAGCTCGCTCTTCTGCGCCATGCCAGCCACGACCGCGCTCACTTTGGCCTCATCTTCCAGATCAAGCCGCAGGTCCGCCTCGCGGTGTTCGCCATCGGGACCGTGGCAGACAAAACATCGATCGGAAAGGATCGGAAGAATGTCGCGACTGTAAGAGATTCGCTCCTCGCCGGTAACAACACTGGTTACCGCAACGATCATCGCCAGAGTTAGAGTCAGTATGCGTGTCAGTGCGCGTAACAGAACCATGGGTGTTGTTTCTCTGGGACTCGAAATGCCACGTCAAGATGGGAAAGTCTGCGCCAGCCGCTGACACCTGCCGACAAAAGAGCCGACGATGTCCGGGCATCACGCGGTGTGCCTCAGTTGATTCTATTGTATAGGAAATGGCAACCCATATCCGGGGGGCTCGTTATCAGCAACGCCAGGATCAGGATCAAGATCATGTGGAACAGCGCGCTGATGATCCAACTCGGATTGAGATGGGAGAAGCAAATCCGCAAGTTACATTTAGGTGTTGTCCGTTATGCACTCTGGTGTCGCCTGTGGCTTTGTTGGCACCGCCGCGGTTGTCACGACGCCCTAAACGAGGATTGCTATCGCGGTATCGACACCGCTTCGCCGCCTGCCCGTGTTCCTAATTCGTTGATCAGCCGATAGTCGATCGAATCGCTGATGAAGTGAACGCTGGCATCGCCCATGGCGAACGTGACGCCGCCGGTATGCTTGCTCTTGAAGCCACAAGCGCGATAGTAGGGGCTTTCCGCCGTTGTTTCCATCACGTTCAACGGAATGTTCGTGCCCGCAACGGGAAAGTTGGTGCAATGCAGGCAATTGTACACACAGTGGCTGGGCAACGTTTCGCCGACGAGCAGGGTGTTGCTGAGACCGTCGCGCACGGTTGCCGTGGGAACGCCAACATGGCTGCGGGCGATCAATCCTGTATGGCAGTCGAGGCCCTTCAGGCCCGCGCCTTGGCAGAAGCCGCCCGTCTCGGTACCGAAATTGCAGCCCTGGCAGCAATAATTATCTTTGCTTGGCGTACTGTTCGGACAAGAGCCGCTGCAAAAGTCATACGCAGTGGGCCCCATACTGCCGACGTACCACAGGCCCATCGCTTGCGCGGGGTTAGACGGCACGTAGGGCCTTCCGCTTACTAGCGCGTCACCAGCGCTGCCGTCCGAAGGGCAAATAAATGCCGGCACGACGACTTTCGTTGCCGCAACGTTCGTCGGGTCGCCCATTGGCAGGTTGAAATTGAGTTGGTCGAACAGTGCTTGTTGCTCAAGATTCGGCAAGATGAACGCCGCCCAGGTGCCCGTATAACTCACCTTCCACGCGGCGCCAAAGGGGAGCACGCCGTGGGCAAACTCGTAGTTATGGATCGCCAGCCCGATCTGCTTAAGGTTGTTGCTGCACTGCAGCCTCCGCGCGGCCTCCCGCGCACTCTGCACCGCCGGCAGCAGCAGCCCGATCAGGATGCCGATGATCGTGATCACGACCAGGAGTTCAACCAGGGTAAACGCGCGGCGGGCAGCCATAGGTTCTCCTGCTTCGAATGGAATGCGGCTCCTGTATGTACGCGCGACCTACCGCCTGCGGTTGCGGAGTAGCAACGCAATACCAACAGCCCCGCACACCAGCAACAGCGATGCTGAAGGCTCGGGTACTACGGCCGTTCCCAGGACATCGATTTCGCGGTACATATTCTCGTTCCAGCTCGTAGCATTGCCAAAGACGAATTTGACGGCCTTGATCCCGGTTCCCAGCAGTGGGCTGCTATTGTCGAACACCGTCACCTGCACCTCGGCCGCGGTTGTGGTATCGCTGACGTTGATGATTGGCGCGCCGAACGTGCTGCCGTCGGTACTCAACGCGATGGTGTAGCTGTGATCCGAGCGGCCGGCTTGTGTCGAGCCGTTCGTGCCAGTCAAAACCACAATCGAAGAAATATCCCAGCCGTACGTGGCGGAGGGATTGAGGTTGAGGATCAACTCGCTGCCGACCGAGGGAGTCAGCGTATGTGTTGTAATGCTGGTTCCAGCGCCATTGTAGATATCGCCGTCGATCACCTTATCAGGATTAGAGCCGAACGCGGCCGTGCCCGTGAACGTAGTGGTGCCGCCCTGGCTGGCATCGGCCGCGTCGGTACTCGAAACGCTGAATGTGTTACTGACGCCAGTTGCCGTGCTCGAAATAACGGCGGCATACGCCGACGAGTTCATGAGAAGAGCCATGGCTCCTGTGGCAATCAATACGAAAAACAATCGCATCTTAATCATTGCTCGTTTCCCTTTAATATTACACTTGGTGACGACAAGCTCGCCTTGACAGCGTCAATCGATTACTTCGCTCGGCCCCACGGTCGTCGGGTCATCTCCGATATCTGCCCCTTTTGGCGACACGTTCGGCTCCGCAGTCGCCGCTTTGGCAACGACGTCGATTTCGCGGAACATGTTGTCAGTATAGTCCGTCGCATTACCAAAGACGAATTTCACGGCCTTGATCCCGGTTCCGAGCGGAGCACCGCTGTTGTCGTAAACCGTCACCTGCACCTCGGCCGCGGTTGTGGTATCGCTGACGTTGATGATTGGCGCGCCGAACGTGCTGCCGTCGGTACTCAACGCGATGGTGTAGCTGTGATCGGAGCGGCCAAGCTGTGTCGAGCCGTTCGTGCCGGTCAAAGCCACGATCGAAGAAATGTCCCAGCCGTACGTGGCCGAGGGATCGAGATGGAGGATCAACTCGCTGTCGACCGAGGGAGTCAGCGAATGTGTTGTAATGCTGGTTCTAGTGTCATTGTAAACATCGCCGTCGATCACCTTATCGGGATTTGAGCCGAAGGTGGCCGTGCCGTCAAATGTCGTCGTGCCGCCCTGGCTGGCGTCGGCCGCGTCGGTACTCGAAACGCTGAATGTGTTACTGACGCCGGTTGCCGTGTTCGAAACAACGGAGGCGGGTGCCGATGTGGCGGTAACGAAGGCCATCGATGCTGTGGCCGCCAATACTACAAACGTCTGTGTTATCGTCATTGCTAGATTCCTATCAGGGGTAAAAGGGGTTGGCGATAGGCTCGCCTTGTCAGGGTCGATCAATTGCTCCGCTCGGTTCGAGTTGGTGACGATCATGCGACGATGTCCGTGTTTCATGGCTGTACGTTTGGCTCGACGGTCGCCGCTTTGGCCACGACGTCGATTTCGCGGACCATGTTCTCGTTGTAGCTCGTCGCATTACCAAAGACGAATTTCACGGCCTTGATTCCTGCCCCGAGCAGAGTACCGCGATTGTCGACAATAGTTACCTGCACTTCGGCCGCCGTGCTGGTATCGTTGACGTTGATGATTGGTGAGCCGAACGTGCTGCCGTCGGTACTCAATGCGATGGTGTAGCTGTGATCCGAGCGGCCGGCTTGTGTCGTGCCGTTCGTGCCGGTCAAAACCACGATGGATAAAATGTCCCACCCGGCCGATGCCGAGGGATCGAGATTAAGAATCAACTCGCTGCCGACCGAGGGACTCAAGGTCTCCGTTGTAATGCTGGTTCCCGAAGATTTGTAGACGCCGCCGTCGATCACCTTGCCGGGATCCGAGTCGAACTTCGCAGTGCCGGTGAATGTTGTGGTGCCGCCCTGACTGGCGTCGGCCGCGTCGTCGTCGAAGACGCTAAACGTTCCGTTCGGTCCAGTCGACTTGGTGGCGATGATTCCAGGCTGAGAAGTCGCACCGGTCCCGATCGGCCGCGTCTCCAGCGCCGCTTGCGGGTTAATGCCCGGCTCTTCTCGCGGCAGCCGCCGGGCGAACTGGACTTTGCCCTGCCTGTGCTCAATCCGGCCGCCCGGCGTGACTACCGCTGATTCGCCGCTGTTCAAGACCACCTTGCCGCTCGGCGCCTCGACGCGCACTTTGCCTTCGAACACCGAGACATCCACGTCGTCCTGCACGCCGACAAACGCGCCGAACTCGGTGCCGAGGTCGACGATTGTCGTACGATGCGCTTGAAGTACGTAACCGGGCGCCTCTGCCGAGATGCGCGTGACCAGTTTGCCGCGTTCCAACCGCCCGGCGTTTTCGCCGGTCAGCACAAACTGCACCGGGCCTTCCAGCAGCACCATCGTGCCATTGTCATAGCGGACCCGCGCAAAGCCGCTGGCCAGATCGAGCCGCTGACCGACGAGCAGATCGTCGTTCCGCTGGGGCGCCGCAGCATCGTCCACGAGGTTCCACTCGGCGTCCTGCACGTCGTGGATGCGGGCGACATAGTCGGCACGCGACGGAACGGCTTCGGTCGAATGCTTGCCTTCCGGAATGATCCACAACGCCAGCAACAGCAGAATCGTGGTGATGAGTAACCCCGAGAGGATCATCGACACGGTGATCGTGTTGTGAATCTTGTCGCGCAGCCACCAGGCGAGCGGCAACCACGCCGATGCCGACGATTCCGCACCCTGCTCTCCCGCAGGATGCATCAACGCGGCCGAATGACTTTTTGACTCTGACAGCAAGGCCGGTCCGTGGGCACTTTGTGAAGGCACGGGAACTCGCGAGAGAACTAATCGGCCTTCGATCTCGATGCAATCAAGATATTGCTCGCGCAGTCCTTCATCCGCCTCTAGTTGTTTTCTAAGAGTTCCCATTTCGCTCTGACTAGCGACGCCGTCCAGCACACGGTACACGAGTTCGGCGAATGATGTGTCGTATGCGCTCACGTCTGGTCTCCTTGCGCCAAGCGTTGTTGAATACACTTCTTGAGCTTGTGCCGGATCTTGGTCAAAGCGACCGACAGCGCCCCAGGTGACTGACCCCGTTGACGGGCCATCTCCTGAACGGAACCGCCCGGCGCATATCTCTCGGAGACAAGTTCCCGCTGATGTTCGGTGAGTTGGCGAAAGCATGCCTCAAAGGCGAGCATCCGCTCGCTGGAATCCTCGGTACGTCGCTCAGCCTGACTTGCCAATGTTTCCAGCAATTGATCATTGGTTACCAGGCGATCGCGGGCAGAGTCGCGCAGGTGGGCGGCCACCTCGAACCGAGCCACCTGGCAGGCCCAGGCCATGAACTTGGAGTCGTCTCGCAATTCCTCCGCCTTACGCCACAAGACGATGTTCGTTTCCTGCAGCACGTCGCGGGCTGCGACCGGATCAGGCAACATCGCCAGGATGAACAAGAACAGCGCCTGCTGTGAGTCCGTCAAGTTCCGCACGAATTGTTCGGATACGTCTTTCATGCTCGCGGCTCGGGAACCGGAAAAGATGATCAAGGCAGGGTGTCGATGGAACCCTCGTAAATAAGCTCCGGAAGGCAGCTTCGATCTTAGACCAAAAATCGCCATTTTTTTGGCCGCAGACCGGGTAGCAGCCAGAAGATGCTCAGCCGCAACGAGTTAGGACGGAGCGGGAAAAAGCCACCGAACCCATCGGCGACCAGCCGATCCTACGGGACGATCTGCGTCCAGCGGTGCAGATCCGCGGGTGCGCAGCTCGCAGCGCGGGCCGCAGTAGGTGCGCGAGCATCGCTCGGATACGCCAGCGGAATCTCAAATCAATCATGCTGATGTGGAAGTGCCTTACAGGCCCGCTTGGCTGACTAAGCGAAATGTATATTCCGATTGTTCGCCGCTATTTGCCGTCAAATCACTCGTAGCGATGTCTTGATACTTGATCGGAATCACGCTTAGTCCGCGTGGTGCCGGACCTTGCATCTCCAACGCGCTGGGATCGTCCATCTGCGGAAGAATCGCAACGCGGTAAACGCTCTGAGGAATCCCATCGCCGTATTGGCTTCTCAGCCGAAAACTGCCGTCGTCCGACAGCGGTGCGCTCGCGACAATCCCATCGTCGGAAATGAAGGTGACGACTCCGCTGCTCAGCGGCGCGTTATCCAGCAATACGGTTCCGGAAACCGGCACAAGCTGAGGCGGCGCAGGACCGCAACCTGCGGCGGCAAGGATGACGCACAGCAGCAGGCCCCAGCAGGGGACAGTCTTCGTAAGGTTGCATACGCCGCTCATGGCACACCAACTACCTGGCCATCGTCGCGGATCGCCAAATTGCGTTGCGTGATCCAGTCGATCGATTCAGAAAGAAAACTGACGCTGCCATCGCAGCGGGCCGCCATCGCACCGCCGGGGTGCGCCGATTGGATCGGCATATTCGTGCCGCCCCAGCCCGATTGCATGCCCGCCGTTCCCGGGCCGGCGTCGGTCTTGGTGCCGATCGGATAGCGAAGCGTGGCGCAGTTGTAGTACCGCGCTTCGCCGGAGGAATTGTTCCAGACGTTGTTCTCGGGCCAGCCGGGACGATCCAGCAACCGTGGTGATTGCTGCTGCGGCGATCGACCTGCGTGCCGTTGCTGTCGATCCAGTCGGATTGCTCGGCGAGCAACAGTGTGTTGGAGTGTCCGTCGCGAATCGCCGGACCTCGGACGCCGCATCCGCCGCGGTTCAGAACATGCGTGTGAATCATCTTCGTGCGAACGTCCTTGTGCCCAACAGCTCCTGCACGGTGCGAACTGTTGAGCTTCTTGCGCGCACAAGGACGAACCGTCCGATGCACTTTTCCGCAGCAATTTCAGGCTTCCGCGTCGGCAAAACTTCGCCTGCAACAGGGGCACCGGCCCTCGAAGCCCCGAGCTAGAGTAGTGAATGCCGAAGGCTGCGGAAGGCTGAGGATCGCTCGGAATGCCAACGGCGCCCGGTGCGCATAGTGCCGGTAGGTGATCCCACCTGCTGAGTGACCGAGGATCTCGACAGACGACTCCGGCACGTGTTCATCGTAGTAGGTGGCGCACGTCTTGCGGAGGTCTTTGAGTACCCACGGGCGCTCTTCTCCCGTCTCGATGCTTCGCTTCGGGGAAACGCCGGCCAACTCACAGAGCTGGCGGAACCGATTGTTCGGCCGGCTTCCACCTCCAGCGAAGACTGGAGCATCGGGGTCCGCGTGCTCAGGTCGCAGGCTCTTCAGATGCAGCCGGACGGTGCGGTTCATCGGCCGCCAGAAAACCTTCCCCGTCTTGACGCGACGATAGTAGATCCAGCCCCACGGGCACGGCTCCTTGATTTCCCGGTCAGGAGACTGACGACCCCACGAAACGTGCCGCCAGCGAATCGGTTCGTGGAAGGGCAGCGTCTCCCAGACTGTTCCGGTATCAACTCCGTAATTGAAGAAGACCACCAGCGCACATCGCCAGTAGCGTCCGACCGGCCAAGGATAGTTCCAACCGCGAGGCCGCCGCAGCTGGTGGGTTGCGAAGTAAAGGGCGTTGAGTTCGGGCTTGGTCAGGTAATGCCGGCCAGCAACATCTCTCTGTGGCTTGAGCCTCGGAAAGCGGGGCAACGTCTCGACAAGGTCGTGTTCCCAGGCCCACGAC
>JBGTJT010000125.1:0-8193 GCA_041744995.1 Pirellulales bacterium
ACTCGATTCCAATCCCCGTCCACAAGCTAACGACCCGCTCAGGCGGCCGAACGCGCTAAAAAAATCGCCTCGAAGCACGCCCAACACGAAGTGCAACCAAACTTGCTACTCATGAATTAGTTCACAGCCTCTCACGCCTCACGCCTCAAGCCTCCTGCTCGTGCCCCAGCGGGCGAGCAAGGCGAACAGAGCGGCGCAGAGCACGATGCCCACGATGTCGGCGGCCAGATCGCTCCATTGGAAGCGGCGGCCGGTGAGCGGTTGCGTGAGTTCGTCGACGTAGCCCAGTACTGCCAGGGCGACCAGCGCCGCGGCCACCATGGCCAGTCCCGAGGTCGACCGCCACAGGTAGGTCCAGCCGGCGAACACCGACAGCAGCAACAGCGTCAAGCCGGTGAATCCGCCATAGCAGATCACATGCAGCAGCTTATCGACCCCAATCCGCGGCAGCATCTTGGGCGGCAGATGGAGCAGAATTTCCCCCACGATGAACAGCGCAACCGCCACCGCCGCCAGCGGATACCGCACGCGGCGCAGCGCGCCGGCGAGCCCGTTTGCTTCGAGGGTGGCGGATGCATGCGACATGAGGTCTCGTTGGCGATGAATCAAACTGACCACGGAGGCACGGAAGTCACGGAAAATCGATGTGCTGGGGGGACTATAGCGATCTGTTCGGCATCCGCAAAGCTCACTCTTGAGATGCTCGCTGCCGCTGCAATTGCTTTAGCAAGCTTTGCAATTGTGGATCGTGCGGATTGATGCGGGCCAGTTCGCTGGCAAAAATCTCGGCCCGGTCGAGCACCCCCCGCGACAGATAGAACATCATCAGGGCTTGCATCGTCTGGGGATCGGAGCGATTCAGCTTGTAGGCTTGCAGTAAGGCGCGTTCGGCCTGGGCTGTTTTTTCAAGCGATTGCAGCGCCAGCCCGTAGTTGTAGAACGCCCTGGCGTACTCGGGCAAGGCTTCGGTCGCCTGCTGCAGATGGCCGGTTGCCTCCTCCAGGCGGTCCGCGTCTTCCGCCAGCAGCAGGCCGAGTGAATAGTGCGCCTGGCCGACGGTT
Organism: Pirellulales bacterium; assembly: GCA_041744995.1. GTDB lineage: Bacteria > Planctomycetota > Planctomycetia > Pirellulales > UBA7805 > JBBDLY01. The sequence continues at coordinate 1,062 of JBGTJT010000125.1, forward strand.
GCCGCGTCGACGCCGGTTGGCTGCTCGCCGATCACTTCGCGCAATAGTTTCTCGGCCTCTTGGTTGTTTCCCCGCTGATTGTACAGCACCGCCAGGTTGAACTTGGCCGGGATGAAGCGAGGGTCGACCCGCAACGCATTCTGGTAGCTCTCGATCGCCGCCGCGGCGTCGCCCAAGTTGGAACGGATCACGCCGATGTTCAAGTGCGCGCCCGGCTGATCGGCGTCTGCCTGTTGTCCGGCGAGGTATTCATCGAGTACGATTTTGAGACGCGCCTGCACGTCGCCGTCGAGTTGCTCGTAAACCGCCGACAGCGCCCGCGCCGCTTCGGTGCGGACCAGGCGGACCGGATCGTCCAGCAAGGGTCGCACCACGCGAATCAGTTCGTCGGCCGGCGGTTGCAGGTCGGCGAACGTGCTCACGGCCGTCGATCGTAGCAGCGGATCGTCGGATTCAACGCCCGCCGCCGCGGCAGCGAGACTTTGCGGCGTGGGATGGCGGTTCAATTGATTGAGCGCGCTGGCTCGGATGAAGGGGGTCAGCGTGCGATTATTGAAGACGTCGAGCAAGGCCGCCTCAGCGTCGTCGGCGCCTTTCCAGGCCTTGTGAAGCGCGTAGGCGTGATGCGGCCGACGTTCCTGCGGCTTGCCGTACCATTTGAAGAACGCCTCGGCCATCTCCTGATCCACCTTGGCAATCGTCGCCTGCGCCTGCACGTCGCCGCGGGCCGCCTCGGTTAGCACGTCCTCGTAACGCGGCTCGCCGAGCGCCTTTTCTCCTTGCACGTGGCATCGAGAGCAGGCATTGGGGGTGCCGATGTCGACTGAGATGTCGGGACGCGGCACCCGCAGGCTGTGGTCCCGCCGCGGATCGACCACCATGTAATGCCGCGCCGGCATGTGGCACTCCACGCAACTGGCCCCTTCACTGCCGGGCGTGTGATGATGATGCGCCGGCGTGTCGTACTTGCCCGCCGGATGCTGGTGGCAATCGGTGCAAAGCTTGTTGCCCTCGAACTTCAGTTCCAGCGAATGCGGATTGTGGCAATCGGTGCAGCGGATTTTGTGCTGGTACATTTTGCTTTGCAAGAACGATCCGTAGACGTAATCCTCGTCGAGCACCTGCCCATCGGCGTGGTAGATGTTCTCTTCGATCAGCGTCAGCCCGTAGTGATCGTAATACTCGTCCGCCCCGTGATGCCCTGGATGCACGTTGCGGCGGCGGGAGTGGCACTTGGCGCACGACTGCAACTCTTGATGATGATCGTCCGATTTTAGATTCGGCAGCCCATAGCCGTGCCGCCGATCCCAAAACAGTGATCGCGACTCGGCCAGTTCCACATGCACGCTGCCCGGACCGTGGCAGGTTTCGCAACTGACGTTGATCTCCTTGAACGTCGTATGGAACGAATCGGTTTCGAAGTCGTAGTTCTTCTTCAGATCGGTCGCATGGCACTCGGCGCACATGTGGTTCCAGTTCGACATGCGGCTGGTCCAATGGAGCGGATCATCGGGGGCGAGCTTTTCATCCACGTCGGGCGGACCGTGATAGAACCACCGCCGCCGCTCGGTGTCCCAGCTTTCTCGGAGCACCTGCACGCGGCCGTCGGGAAACTCGACCATGTACTGCTGCAGTGGCTCGTAACCGATCACGTACTTGACTTCAAAGTCGTCCATCGCGCCATCCGGTCCTTCCGTGTGAATGAAGAACTTGCCGTCGCGGCGGAACATACGGGCGCTGACGCCGTGGTACTCCAGCGTCGCATTGTCGAAATCGGCTCGCACGGTGTGTTCGCTCGCCAGGTCCTGCGCCTTGTCGTGATGCGAACCGACCCACTCCTGATACTGCTGCTGGTGACACTCGGCGCACTTGTTGCGACCGACGTAATACGGTTCGACTTTCGCCGGCAGGCCCAACAGGTAGTAATCGCCGGCCATCACGAAAACCGCGATCAGACCGACCGCGATCGCGGCGAATGCGAGACGACTAAGCCAAAAACCCATGCAAGGCGCTTCCGGTGCGAACAATCAGGCGGGAGAAATGCGACGGTAGACTTGCAAGTATACCGGATCGCGGCGACTTACGCATCCTATGCATGGTTACCGCCGGCCGGCCGGATCGGACTGAACTTCAGCCGGAATCGCTGTTCCCCCGCCTGCGAGGCGAAGTTGACAACCGCCGCGCGGCGGTCCCCCTCGCCGTGCAACGCCTTGATCTTGCCCAGTCCGTACTCAGGGTGCGTGACCACCATGCCGATGCGAAAGACCTCTGTGGGCACGACATTGCCCGTCGTGGTCGCCTGCCCGGCGGCGGCCAATTCGGCGGCCGTCTTGATCGCCGGCAGCTCTGGTTTGTCTCGACGGCCGGCGGTTGCGGTCAGCCGCTGGTCGTAGGCCGACTCCATTTCGGCCGCCTCGGCCGCGACCTGGTCGCGCACCTGGCGAATCTCCTCGCGATGCTGCGCGTACTCGCTGGCGTAGGGGTCGATTTCATCGAACCGCGACCGGCGCGGCGCAGTGTCTCCCTGCATTTCATCCAGCGGCAGCTCGTTGGTGAAGGAACTGGGAATGGTCATCCGCCGTGTGCCGCGGAACTCGCGATACTCGGCGCTGGAGAGCTGCAATTCCTCCTCCGCCCGCGTCATGCCGACGAACAGCAGTCGGCGTTCTTCCTCGAGTTGACCGGGATCCTCCAGGCTCCGTTCATGCGGCAGCAGCTTCTCCTCGAAGGCGATAATGTAGACCACCGGAAACTCCAGCCCCTTCGAGGCATGCAGCGTCATCAGCGTCACGCGGTCGCTTTCCCCCTCGAAGGCGTCGGTGTCGGCCACTAGCGACGTATCCTCAAGAAACCCTTCCAGGTCGCCCTGGCCGCCGCTGCGCTGGTCATATTCGCGGGCGACGGTCAGCAACTCCTCGATGTTGGCCAGCCGTTCCTGATCTTCCTCGTTGCCGGAGTCTGCGAGCATGGCGTGATAATCCGACTCGCTCAGCACGGTGCCGATAATCTCCTCCACGTCGGCGGCCGCCTTGAGCGAAACGCGATCGATCATCGACACGAACTTCGCCACGGCCAAGGCGCTCCGCTTGGCCAGCGGCTCGATCATGCCGCTTTCGCGAGCGGCGTCGAGCAGCGACAGGCCGTAGCGGGCGGCGTGGTCGCCGATCAACTCGATCGTCTTGCGACCGATGCCTCGCGGCGGCAGGTTGATCACCCGCAGCAGGGCGACGTCGTCGCGGGGGTTGTTGATCAGTTGCAAATAGGCCAACACGTCCTTGATCTCGCGGCGCTGAAAGAACTCCAGCCCGTTGACCATTTGATAGGGAATGTTGCGGTCGCGCAGCGCGAATTCGATCTGCCGGGAGAGGGCGTTCGTGCGATACAGAATGGCGAAGTCGCGCGCCGCACGGCGGCCTTCGTCGAGATCCTCGCGGATGCGCTCGGCGATCATCTCGGCCTCCGCCCGATTGTTCGGATACCGCAGGAGGCGAACCGGCTGCCCTTCGTCGTTGTCGGTGAACAGTTGCTTCTGCTTGCGGCGGGTGTTGTGCCCGATCAGTTTATCGGCGGCTCGCAGGATGCTCTTGGTGCTGCGATAGTTCTGCTCCAGGCGAACGACCTTGACGTCGGGAAAGTCCTTCTCGAAACCGAGTATGTTGTTGATGTTCGCCCCCCGCCAGCCGAAAATCGACTGATCTGGATCGCCGGTGACCGCCAGATTCTGGTAGTTCCGCGACAAGCCATGCACGATCGCGTATTGCGGAAAGTTGGTGTCCTGATATTCGTCCACCAGGATGTAGCGGTACCGCTCGTCCAGTTCCTCGCGAATCTCCTCATGGTCCCGCAGCAACATCGCCATGTGGACAAGCAGGTCGTCGAAATCCACGGCGTTGGCGGCCAGCAGCCGCTTTTGGTATTCGGGATAAACGCGCGCCACCACCTGACCGATGGCGCTGCTAGCATTCGGCTGATAGTTCTCCGCCGTCATCAGATCGTTCTTGGCTGCGCTGATGCGTTGCAGCACTTGCTCCGGCGTGAAGTGGGTCAGTTCGACGTCCAGCCGCTCGAGCGTGTTGCGCATCAGCCGCAGGCTGTCTCCGGAGTCGTAGATGGTGAAGTTCTCGCTTAGGCCGACCAGCGGAGCGTAGCGACGCAGCGTGCGGGCGCAGAAGCGGTGGAACGTGCCGACCCATACCGGCTGGGCAGGGGCCAGAATCTGCAGCCGCGACTTCATCTCGTCGGCCGCCTTATTCGTAAAGGTAAGCGCCAGGATGCTGCGCGGGGCGATGCCCAGTTCCAGTAGGTGCGCAATGCGATGCGTAACGACGCGGGTTTTGCCGCTGCCGGGGCCGGCGATGATCAGCAGCGGCCCGTCGACGTGCTGCACCGCCTGCCGCTGCGCTTCGGTAAGTTGTGCCGAGGAGTATTCCAAGATGTTGTTTGCGTGGGTTCGAGTAACAAGTGTTTATGCGAATGCCTTCACTATATCGCACCAGGACAAATTCGTTGAGCGGCGCGGCGTGGAATGCTAGCATTCGCGGCAAAAAACTTTGCCTCTTTGCCCAGAATTTAGTTCCCAAAATGAAAACAGTTGGTATACTTCTGCGATATCACGCGGCGCGACGATGCGCCGTTTCGAATTGGCCAGTCAATTTTTATAAGGGAGGGATCCCCATGACGCGCATTCCGCTGCCTGTTGGTGATGGGATTGGACAGAGCCTTAACGAACGCTTGGACATGAGCACCGCCGAGATTGGGCTTACCGTCCGCACGACGAACTGCCTGGAGGAACGTGGCATCTTTACGGTCGGCGATCTGCTGAACTGCTCGCCCGACGATCTGCTGAGCATCTCGAACTTCGGTGAAAAGACGCTTGGCGAAGTATACGACGCCCTCGAAAGCATCGGCTTCCATCGGAAGTCGAAACGAGTCGCCCTCGCCGCATAAGCCAATGCAGGTTCTCCTCACGGAGGATCGGGCCGTTCACGGCGGGCCTGCCATGTGCATCGCTGCATGGCAGGCCCCTTTTTTATTGCCGCCGCAGCGCAGAGCATATTTTTCGCAGACTTCGTCTTGCGGTATCGGGCAGATGGTGGTTTTATACAGGGGAGCATCTTTGCATCGCATTCCCCTTCGTCGCAGGAGCAATACCCATGGTTGATTCACAGGAGCCGAAACCGACCGCCGGCGGTGCCGAGGCGTCTCAGCGCCAGCAGGTTTCGCTGGACGACTCGCAAGCGGTCGCCAGCTATGCCAACTTTTGCCGAGTGACCGGCACGCCCGAGGAACTGATCGTCGACTTCGGCATCAACGCGCAGCCATTCGGCAAACCGACCGCGCCGATCAAGGTCACGCAACGACTGATCGTCAACTTCTACACGGCCAAGCGGCTGCTGGCGGCCTTGAACATGTCGATCCAACGGCACGAACAAGCCTTCGGCGTACTGGAAACCGACGTGCAAAAGCGGGTGCGGCATCGGGAAGAGTAACGCGATTCCGAACTGAATTCGCGTAGCGTTCAGAGGCAAACGCCATGCCGGGCAAGGCCCATTCTATTTCGACTCAATCAACCGGTCGAGTTCGGCCTTCAGCCGCGGTAGGATTTCGTCGTATTTGTAAGCGCCCAGTTCCTGGCTGCCGCGCTTCAGATTCACGTAATTCGGCCCGCACCACAGCCCCAGGTCGGCGTCGTCGGTTTCGCCGGGGCCGTTCACCCGACATCCCATCACGGCGATCGTGACCGCGTGCTGCTTGGCATAGGCGGTCATTCGCTTGACGTCCTCGGCCAACTCGATAAATGCCTCGTTCTCCACGCGGGAGCAACTGGGACAACTGATGATGTTCAAGGTCGGCAAACCATAATCGACGAAACTGCGCACCCGGCCGGCGGCAATATCCCGCAAGATGTTGCGCCCCGCCTCGATCTCTTCCGGCTTGCGATCGTTCGACACCGTCAGCGAGACGCGAATCGTATCGCCAACGCCGTGACCAATGAGCTGCTCAAATGCGATCCGGGTTTTGATCACGCCCTCGGGCGGCATGCCCGCTTCGGTGACGCCCAGGTGCAGCGGCACGTCGGGCCGGGCGGCGGCAAAGCGGCGATTGACTTCGATCACGTGGCGGGGATCCGAATCCTTCAGCGACACGCAAAATCGCGTAAAGCCCAACTCGTCGAGCAAGGCGCAGTGCTCCAGCGCACTTTCAAGCATCGGCGTCGCCGAGTCTCCCTCGTCGTACTGCTCGAGCTTGGCCGGGTCGACCGACCCGCAGTTCACGCCCACACGGATCGCACAATCGTGTTCCCGGGCGACTCCCACCAAGAACGCGACCTTCTCCTGCCACGGCTTGTCGCGTTCGTGGTGGTATAGGTGTCCGGGATTGTAGCGGATCTTGTCGACATGCGGCGCCACCAGCGAAGCCAGCCGATAGTTCTCCTGCAAATCGACCGATAGGTTCGCTACGGTTTGCCGGCGGATCTCGGCCAGCGCGGCGGCGTCCTTGCTGTTGTCGACCGCGATGCGAACCACATCGGCGCCGGCCGAATGCAGCGCGTTGACCTGCTCGACCGTCGCCGCCACATTTTGCGTATGCGTGGCGGTCATGCTTTGCACCGCGATCGGATGCCCGTCGCCGATCGTGATCGATCCGATTCGTACCGGCCGCGTGGGATTGCGTCGAATGTCCAACTCGTTCTCCTCGCCAACCTTCCGGCGGTATGTGTTTACTCTACTATTGTCCGCAACAATGCATCGCCTGACAACGCCCTTCCGCCTAAGCCCCAATTTCTGTCGGATCAAGCTAGTCCGCATTATTCTTGAGCCATCTGTTGTTAACCTGGCTGGCGTACCTGTTCTTATGACCGAGAGCTTGCCGAGATGGTAACCGGCTTGACTCGCAAAGCTTTGCCCGGCAGGCTGGCGTTATGAAGTACGATCCCGAATTGCACATAGTGCTCTACCAGCCGGAGATTCCCCACAACGCCGGCAGCGTTGGCCGCACCTGCGTGGCGGTCGGGGCGAAACTGTGGATGGTCCGTCCCCTAGGATTTCGCGTCGACGACTACCACCTCCGCCGCGCCGGGCTGGACTACTGGGAGCATCTGGAGTGGAGGTCGTCGACGACTGGACGCATC
>JBGTJT010000126.1:0-9310 GCA_041744995.1 Pirellulales bacterium
AAGGCGCCCAGGCCATGCTCTACCTACGGTCGATTTACCTCAACGGCGACTGGAAGGAATTCGACCAACACCGAATCCAAACTGAACAAAATACGCTCTACGGGCAAGCTGCATAAAAGCGGGATGCGAGTTACACCCAAACAATATTCGAGTGCCGGAATGCTCTAATTTCCAAAACGGTCGGTCGCCGACGTTCGCGAACGGTGTCAATCTGGCGAAACAACGATAAATCATCTCCGGCTGTAACGTGTTGTCGTCTAGCAGCTTACGGCATCTGCTAGAGAATTCTGGAAATTCTTCGTCCTAAAATAGGGTCGCACCTGCTGTATGTCTATGACGCTCTTCCGTAATCGGCCGAGAGAATAGTTTGTTCAAAATGACTGCACCGGAACACGATCACCCCAAAAGACTCCGCAACGAATTACTCGGTCTGATGATGCGTCATCAGTCGCAGTTGTTGGCGCACATCTACACCCTGGTTCCCAACTGGGACGATGCTGAAGACGTGCTCGGCGAGGCCAGCGTCGTGATGATCGAAAAGCTGGACGAGTTTGAGCCGGGCACCAACTTCATGGCTTGGGCTAGCAAGATCTGTTATTGGAGCGCGCGTGATTTCCGTTCGCGGTGCAGCCGGAGTAAGGTGATTTTCGATGAAGCCACGTTTGAGTTGGTTGCCCATCGAGCCGAGGAGTCCACGCCTCGTCTGTCGAAAAAGCAAGTCGCCCTGCAGGAATGCTTGGAGCGGCTTAGCGAGAAGGATCGGGAATTTGTGATGAAGCGGTACCAAGCCGACGGCGGAGTCGAGACCGCGGCGACGCAAAGCGGCCGCAGCAAACAAGCCGCCTACAAGGCGCTGGCGCGGATTCGCCAGAAGCTTTACGAATGTATCTCACAGCGTATTCGCGTTGCGGAGGAGCAGTAGCCGTGACCGGTGCGACTCCCGAAAACGATTTCCAGTTCCTGCTGGAGTTGCTGTGCGATGGCGTGCTCGACGCCCGGCAGCAACAGCAGTTGGAAGACTACGTCCGCACCGATTCCGCCGCACGCGATCGATATATCGAATACATGCAGATGAACGCACTGCTGCGTTCTCACGCGCAGCGGAACGGGCATGTCTACGTGGAAACCAGCGAATCGGCTGCCTGGGAAGATGAGACATTGAATTCGCTGTCGCCGGCAACTTCCGCCTTCGGCCGAGCCTGGAATGCCGCCTACGACGTCATCTCGAACTATGCCGTGCTGGGGATGCTGGTCTCGGGGTTGTTCATCACCACGATCCTGCTGTCGCTGGCGTTGTGGAAAGTGCCAGACTGGCGACCGGACGGGCTGGCGCCTAAAGTTCCATCGACGGAGTTTGTAGCTCGGATCACGACGACGCAGCAGGCCACGTTCGATGCGAGCAGCGGCGGCAATTTAAGGAATCGCGAGCTGTTCGACGACGACACGATCATGCTTACAACCGGCATGGTGGTGATCGAATACGACACCGGCGCTCGGGTGGTGCTGGAAGCGCCGGCCACGTATCACATCGCGGGCGTTAACGGCGGTGACTTGCGTCTGGGCAAGCTGGTCGCTCGGGTGGATACGCCGCAGTCGCAAGGCTTTGCGATCGACATCCCCGGCGGGCGGATTGTTGATCGGGGCACCGAGTTCGGCGCCCAGGTATCGGCGGACGGGAATTCGCAAGTCGCCGTTTTATCGGGAGCGGTCGAACTGACGGGCAACTCGGGGCCGGAACAAAAAGTGAGGCTGACCGCTGGCGAAGCGGCTGCGGTTGATTCCACCAGCGGCGAGATCTCGGTTGAGCGAGAGGCTGCCGAGGATTTGCTGGCCGCTTTCCGTGGGCAATTAAAGATGACCCCGACCGAGCCGGCGGCAAAGGCTAGCCGGGGCGGCCTGGTCGCCTATTGGCCGCTCAACGACGGCCCGGCCGGTTCGCCCGTGGTGACTGCCAATGACGTCATCGACGATCCCCGCCACCCGGCCACCGACGCCACGGTCGAAGGGACGGGCGAAACCTGGGTCCGCGATCCCGAGCGGGGAATCGTGCTGCAGACAACCGCAACGGGCAACCTGATCGCGGGCACACAAGGCATCTACGGAGACTTCACCTGGTCGCTATGGATTAAGACAACTGACAAGTCTTCCCACGTCATCATGGGCAACCGCTCCGGTTCGTCCCCGTGGAATCGACTGACGCCGATCATGACCCAGAACTGGGCCAATATTTCCTCCGATGACGGGGACTTCGGCGTTGCGGACGGCCGGTGGCATCACATGGCGTATCGCCGCTCGGGAGACGAGGTGAGTGTATGGATTGACGGCAAGCAATATCCAGAGACGGCTCGCCAAGCGGCGCCACAAGATGGCCCGCTACGGATCGGCGGTGATGCGCAGTATGGGCAGCGGTTGGGAGGCTTATTGAGTGATGTCGCGGTTTGGAATCGGGCACTATCGGAAACAAGGATTAGGGCTTTGGCAAGCGGCGCCGACGTCTTAACGCTGGAAGAATCAACAGAACAACAGGCGACTGCAACGGATTGAGCATTCCTGGATTTCAAGCGAAAAGTCGCGAAAGCCAACGAAACATGACACGTCACAGTGCACTGGAAAAATGTTCCTTATTTTTGGAGACGACTATGAACACCCAACCCACAGTCAATCGCGACTTCTTATGCGCCCTTGCCATCTTGGCAACATTCGCAGTTTCTACGATCGGAAATTCAGCCAGTGCGGAGCTGCTCGTTTATGAGGGCTTCCAGTACGGCACTGCCGGTGTGAACCGGGCGGGCAGTGATCTGCTGCATGGCCAACCCGATGGCATCGGCGGCGACATCGACGCCACCGGACTTGGTGGAACATGGCAGGATTCCACTACGGTTGTTCCGTCTTCCGATCTCTTTGTGGCTTCGGGGAGTTTGACATTTGGCAATCTCGTTACGTCTGGCAACCACGTCCGAGGTGACTCGAACCTGAACAGTGACATTTTCAGCCGTCCCGTTACGGTTAGTTTTAATGGTTTGGACCGGCTGTACTTCAGTCTGCTGGCCAACAAGCTGCAAAATAACTTTAGCGCTGCTGAAGGTGGACTCGTGCTTGGCAATCAGGTAGTAGGCAACGCTCGGATAACGGGGATCGGTGGAACTGAGTCGGGCACAGACAATACTGCCGTTAACGGCTTGCAAGGGTTCGGCGTCGCGCCAACCACCGCAGGTAACAACTGGACCGCTTACGGCTGGGACGGCACAAGCCAAACAGTGGGCGGCTCTGCGCTGACAGTTCCAACTAATGGCAGCGCTACGCATCTGCTAGTCGGCGAAATCTTGTTCAACTCCGGCCTCGGAGGCGCGGACGTATATAACTTGTACAACTTCGTGCTCACTCCGAGTGGAAGATTGCAGGATGGTTCGCTGTCGTTGATTACCAGCATCGAAGTCGACGTCGACGAATCGCTGCTCAACACATTGAATCTCACCCGGCAGGTCAACACGGCCTACGATGAAATCCGGTTTGGCACGAATCTCAACGATGTCTTACCGACCCCTGAGCCATCGACGATTATTATGGCTGTGTTGGGGGCCTTGGCGATTATCGGGTTGGTAATTCGCCGCCGAAGATAGTGCCCGGCTCGCAGGGATGGAAAGCAATCGCCGGAATTTCACCCAAGGCATTTGGGAACGAACAACGCACGGAGTTCGCGATGAGAAAGCGAATCGCATTTACTTTGGTGGAACTGCTGGTGGTAATCGCCATCATCGGCATCCTCATCGCGCTGCTGCTGCCGGCCGTGCAATCGGCCCGTGAGGCGGCCCGCCGGGTGCAGTGTACCAACAACCTGAGACAGGTCGGGCTGGCGCTGCACGGCTACGCCAATGCTCATGGGGTGTTTCCGCCCAACGCGATCAGCAGCAATGCCAACATCTGGTCCGTGGCTGAAAGTGGCAACAGCGGCCAAAGCTGGATGTTGCTCACCCTGCCGTTCCTCGAACAGCAAAATCTGTACGATGCCTGGGATTTCTCGAAGAATGTGAAGGCCAATCAAGCCGTCGCCCAGCGCGACGTGAGCGGCTTCTATTGCCCCAGCCTCCGCGGCGAGGTCCGCCCGCAGGACGTCTCGATGATGTTTCTACAGTGGACCGCCGGCGGAACCGACTACGGGGCCTGCGCTGCGGCGACCAATACGTACCACAACGGTTCCACTCCGGTTGCCGGAAACGCCTGCGGCCACTCCATGAACCCTTCTGGATTCGATGCGCCGGGCCGGGCTGGCATGTTTCTTCTCAACAAGGGCATCGCTTGGGCCAACATCAAGGACGGCGCGTCGAACACCTTGATGCTGGGCGAACTGCAACGGCTCCGCTTGGACGATGGCGCCGAAGCTACCTTCCCCAACTGTGCCGGACACAGCCACGACGGCTGGGCCGTCGGCGGCGTCTCGAACACCTTCAACACCCATGCCAATCTCGATGGCCTGGACTACCACAACCCGGGCGGCATCAACAACGGGTTCTTCGAGTCGGCGGGTAGCGAGCATCCGGGCGGGGCGATGTTCTGCCTGGCCGATGGCTCGGTGCGATTCATCAACGAAAATGTGGACACCCTGCTCTTCCAATATTTGGGCAGCCGTGCCGGCGGCGAAGCCGCGCAGATTCCAAACTAACACGATGTGGCTTGCCTCCTGATGATGTGCCGTCAATTTTGGAATGCGACCGTCCTACTGCTCGTCCTGAGCGTCGGCGGCTGTTCGTCCAGCGAGCGGCCGGAGCTGGCGCCGGTGCGAGGGACCGTCACGCTCGATGGCCAGCCGCTTTATCCAGGACGGATTGTGTTCATACCGACCGAGGGACGCGCGTCGTTCGCTCTGGTTGATGAGTCGGGCGAATACGAGATGCTGTATCTCCGCGACATTCAAGGCGCCGCCTTGGGCGAACATGCAGTGCGGATCACCAACGGCAGCGGCGACCCGCCCGCCAATACCTTGCCCGCCCGGTACAACGCTCAGACGACGTTGTCCGCCCTGGTCGAACCGGGCGAAAACACCTTCGATTTTGCTTTGACTTCAAACTAGCCATGTCGTGGTTGACGTCCGATGTTTGTGCTACAAACAGAGGTGACTCAAAGCCGAAGTTAAGAATCCCCCTCCCTCCGCTACTTCCTACCGAATCTTGAGACCCACCATGACTGCTCAGCTCCGTCGTTCATGCTTTCGCGCCTTCCTGTCGTTCGCCGCCGTCGTGTTCTTGGCCCTTCCGGCTGTCGCCGAAGTTCCTAACCCATTGCCCGACCCCAGCAGCCAGCCGCCGGCCAAAGACAAGCCGGTCAAGGTTTACATCCTCTCCGGTCAGTCGAACATGGTCGGCATTGGGCAGATCGACGCCGGCGGCACCCGGTGGGGCGATGAGTTTATGGACCCGGTGTTGTCGGTCTATCAAGGCGACTACGATCCGCAGACCGACTACGAGCAAATGAAGCCGATCGAAACGCTTAAGGTTGAGAAGTTCGGCGGCGTCAAGCCGACGCCTTACCCGGGCGGCGGCGTGCAGATTGTCCGTGGCTACCTGACGCCGAAGGAAACCGCTGTCTACGAATTCCGGCCCGGCTACGGCGACTCGACGCACAACATCATGGAGGTCGACGGCGTCGAGGTCTATCGCAAAGAGGTCGGCGGAAAGCCGGCGTACAAGCACGCCAAGCTCACCGCCGGTGAGCGAGTTCCTTTCAAGATCACTTATCTCACCGACGGCGCGAACGGGCTGGGTTGGTGGGTGCGGATGGACGTGCCGGGTACGCTGAACACGGTCGTCAAACAACAAGGCAAGTTCCCCTACCTGGTCGACGACCAAGGGAATTGGACCGTCCGCAACGACGTCTGGTACAAGGGCCTGGTCACCGCCACCGGTGACGGCCCGCTCACTCCCGGCGTGCAAGGCAACACCATTGGCCCGGAGATGGGCTTCGGCCACGTGATGGGCACTTTCCACGACGAGCCGGTGCTGATTCTCAAGACCTCCCAAGGCAATCGATCACTCGGCTGGGATTTTCTTCCGCCCGGCAGCAAGCGGTTCGAGCATGAGGGCTACATCTACGCCGGATATAAAGACTCGCCCGACCGATGGGAAAAGGGAACCGAGCCGAAGCCGATCAACTGGTACGCCGGCAAGCAATACGACGACTGCTTCGGCGCCGCGCACGAAGTGCTCAACAACTTCGACAAGCTGTTTCCGCAGTACAAAGACCAAGGCTACGAGATCGCCGGCTTCGGCTGGTGGCAGGGGCACAAGGACGGCGGTGAGCCGCACGCCAGCCGTTACGAGCAGAATCTGGTCCACTTGATCAAGACACTCCGCAAGGAATTCAAAGCGCCCAATGCCCCTTTCGTGATCGCCACCATCGGCTTCGAAGGCTGGGAAATGGAAGGCCCGCAACTGACCGTGGCCGAAGCACAACTGGCCGTCAGCGGCGACAAGGGCAAGTATCCCGAGTTCAAGGGGAACGTGCTGACGGTCGAAACCCGCGACTATTGGCCGAAGGTGGAAGAGTCGCCGCGGAACCAGGGCTTTCACTACCACGGCAACGCCGAGACCTACATGCGGGTTGGCGAAGCGATGGGCCGCGGGATGGTCAAGCTGCAAACCCAGGAATGAGAGGCTGTGAAAATATTGGACACATCGAGCAGGTAAATGACGAACTCGGCCTGACCACGCCACTGCTGACAACGCCGCTAAACTACCTCAGTGAGGATGAATCCGATGGAGCCTGACCCTCTCAACGAAGTACGCAACATTCGTCGAACGATCTCCAAGGAATGCGACGACGATCCAAAGAAAATTTTCGCGTACTATCTGAAGCACCAAGAGGAATCCAAGCGATCGGGCAAGTACCGATTTGTCAACACTCGGCGGCTGAGCGCTAGCGCAGCACAAGCCACAGAACAAACGGATGAACACAAGCCGGGATAGGCCGACGGGGTGGTCACTGGCTTTGCCCCGTCCTTGCACTTCTTCGGGTGGCAGCGGTTTACTTCTCAGTGCGGCGGTGCTGATTCGGCCTATTCCCACATTCTGGCCGGAAGCATCGGGCGCTTCGGCGATGCCTCGTCACAAAGTTCGACTCAGAGTAGTAGGGTGGGCATCGCCCACCGATGTTTTTGATTCTTCATGGGGCCGGACATTTTTTATTGGCTGGTGGGCGATGCCCACCCTACAGCGGACACGCGGCTAGTTCGGCTCAGTTGCAAAGGGGTTCCGGCGATTTCATAATGGATAGCCTACCAGCCGTTCGCACGGTCAACGAGCTGTCGCTCTTCAGGGAAGTTTCACCCGAAAAGCGCAAGGGCGGGGCAGAATCCCCCTGTGCCACCGTCCACCCTGGCATTGAACAGTTATCACACATTTGGCAAGGCCCAATAGCTATGCAGGTGGATCTGACTGACGATGCTACAAATCCGTATAAGGCTTCTCAAGTCGGAACGGAGTTGGGTGAATGCATCAGATTCCGTGTGCTATCAATCCATTGAACTTTGTGATTCTCTACGGTATGTGGCAGTCGAGCATGGCTTTTGTCGTAGGAATTGTCTCTAAGCGGCGGGGTGGTGGCCACAAGCATCAGCGACGGAGTGGCGCCGACTGACGTTGCCCCGCCCTTGCATGCTTGAGGATGCCGCTGGCGGCGAGCGAGCGCTCGTCGCCAGTGCAAAGCCTGGGTAATGGAACAGGCAGAAGTGGTTCTGCAGCAACCGGCTCGCTCAGGTAACCAGGGTCTTCTTGAGCACGTGGCCGCGGTCGACTTGCTGGAAGCCCAGTTTGTGAAACAGGCCCTGGGCGGCGTGATCGTCTTCGCGAATCTGGGCCTCGATCAGCGTGAAGCCTTCGCCGTGCAATTGTCGCAGGGCTTCGCCTATCAGATAGGTGGCCAGCCCGTGCCGGCGCAGGTCCGGGGTCGTTTCCAGATCGACCAGGCCCAAGGCGTGAACGCCCCAACTGACCGCCAGCGGTTCCATGTTCCAGAACGTGGCCCGGGCGATCGCGTCGCCGCCGGCCCGGGGAATGAGATCGAATCGAATCTGATCGAACGGGCCGACCGTGCAGGCGGCCCACCAATGGCGCGGCGGCGGGTCGAGCACGGGAAACACCATCGAGGTCCGCCGGATCTGCATCTGCGTCCGATCAACCGGCGGCCGAAAGCCGGCCAGATCGCGTTGCAAAACGGAGACGCTCCACTGCGGCCGATAGCCGCGCGACTCGAACAACTCGATCCAAGGGGGGCCCGATTCCAGCAAACCGGGCGAGGCCGAACCGCCGTACAAGCCGAGATAGAACGGATTGATCTTGCCGACGCCGAAGGCGTAGATTTCCTCGGCCCCTGCGGCAACCAGTTGTTTCTCCGCCGCCGACAGCAGAGCGGCGGCAATTTCGTCCTTCTGGGCGCGGTCGTGAACTAAGAGCATCGAGACCACCCCCACCCGAGGGTCAGTCCCCTGAAAGTCGGCCGCCGGGCCAGGCCCGGTGTGAACGAAGCCGAGCAACCGGCCCTCCTGCTCCGCCACCTGCAACCCCTCGCGATGGAAGTACGGCTTGGAGAACACATACGTCTCCAACATCGCCACCGACATCGGCTGCGCCAGCCCGCGATAGGCAGGCCCGCTGCGCCAAATCTCCGCCAACTGGGGCGCGTCGCTGTTGCGGAAAGCGCGATACTGTATCAAATCGGTACCAGCGGGCGTATAAGACCAGGGATGCAGGGAACCGCACGCTTCATGTTCCCTCGTGAGCGCGCCAGTTGTGAAAATACTCCCTTTACGGGTTCTCTTCAATCCGGACCAGCACCGAATCGCCCACTTGTCGCACTTCAAACGCCGGCTGGCGGATGTTGGGGCTGATCTGATGCCGCCCGCTGGTCACGTCGAACTGCCAGCCGTGCCAGGGACAGGTCACGATGCAGCCGGACAGTTCCCCCTTGCCCAGCGGGCCGCCTTGGTGGGGGCAAACGCCGTCGAGAGCGTAGAACGCGTCCCCCACGCGATACAGCGCCACGATCCGATCACCGGCCACGCGCTCGATGGCGGTACCAGGCGGACATTCATCAACTTTGGCGACTTCGATCCAGCGGCTCACGATGACGGCATTTTCCTGTGAGGGCGGTTTGTCATTTTTCGGCCAGGGGTCAGGGATCAGAGCCTGTGAATTTTTTGGTTCGACAATAATCAGGTAGATCAGTACAACAGTGGCATGTCGGATTCGTATCTATTCAACTCGTGTTCTTCAGGACGGCAGGGAGTGTTTTTCTCGCTGCCGGCGAGGGAAGCCATGCC
>JBGTJT010000127.1:0-3807 GCA_041744995.1 Pirellulales bacterium
GCTGGCGGCCAAGGTCACCGGATTGTTCGGATTAAACGACCTGTGGGCGCTGGTGGCCCTGCCTGCCGGGGCGGGGCTGAGCAAGGCCGACCAAGAGCAGCTTTCGCAATTGTTGCAGCCGGTCATCCAACAGTGGTTCCAAAGCCGCTCGCAGGCCGTGCAGAACGTGCTACAACAACATATCACCGCGCCGTTGATCGACGCCGCCGAAGCGCGGCTGGCCAGCAGCGGCGCCTTGCAGCGGGAGATCAACGACTTGCTGCAATCCATCCAACATGCGGAGCGGGCCTATGCCGACGGATGATCTCGCACGGCGGCTGGCGGCCGCCGGACAACTCGAAGCGGCGCGGCAGAAGCTCGACGCCTGGAGCGGGCAGCTTGAGAACGTCCCGCACTGGCAACCGGCGCGCGGGCTGCTGGCCCAATGCGGCGAGGCGCGGCAGATGCTCGACGCCTTGCAAGACCGGCTCCAGCAGAAGCTGGTCGTCACCTTGATTGGCCCCTCCGGCAGCGGCAAGTCGACGCTGCTGAACGCCTTGGCCGGCGCGGACCACCTTTCGCCCACCGGACATCGCCGACCGACCACGCGCAAGGCGGTCGTCTTCTGCGCCAAACCGGAAGATGTCGAGAACCTGGTGCAGGCGGTAGGCCGGGAGCATGTCGAGCTAGTCTCCAGCCCGGCGGCGGCGACGCTCGATCATGCGGTGCTGGTCGACACGCCCGATACCGACAGCGAGATGCTGCCCGAGCATCGTCCGGTACTGGAGCGGCTGGCTCGCCACAGCGACGTGCTGCTATGCGTGCTCAATGCGGAGAATCCCAAGCGGCGCGACAATCTCGACTTCCTGCGCCCGCTGGTCGACTTGTTTCCGCACGAGTCGCTGTACGTGTTGCTGTCGCATTGCGACCGCCAACCGCGGCAGGAGCTGCTCGACGACGTGTTGCCCGACCTCCGCGCGCACATCAAGGCCACCTGGGGACGCGAGCCGCAGCGTATTTTTTGCGTCTCGGGCCGCCGACACCTGACCAACCCCGCCTGGGACGAGGGGGCGCAGCCGCTGCACGACTTCGACGAATTCGACGAACTGCGGCGAACGCTGTTTGAGACGCTCAATCGGGGCAGCGTGGTGGTCGATGCGCGGCTGAAGCAGGCCGAGCGGATCGAGAGCCTGGTGGCTGCCGCGATCTCCGCCCGCATCGAGTCGGAAAAGCCCCAGCTCGAAGCGGCCGAGGCGTCCTTCCATCAGATCAACCAGCAAGCCCTCGGCGAGGCGGTCGACGCGCTGCGGGCGCTGGACACCCAAACCTCGCTGGGGGTCGATCTGATGCTCTATCAGCGATTGGCGCAACTATGGTGGGGACCGATCGGCTGGCTGCTGGCCCTGTGGGCGCGGCTGCTGTTGTTCGGCAGCGGGTTGTTCAACGTGCTGCGGTTCGGCAATCCGATCGGCCAGCTTTACGGCGTCGTCTCGACCGCCATGCGGTATTGGAAGACCGGCCAGGCGATCGAGGAGGCGTCGAGCAATCGGACGATTCAGAAGGCGCTCGATCGCTACCGCTCGGTGGTCGCCCATCACTGGCCCGACGAGGGCAAGAAGCTGGCCGCCGCCGGCTTCGATAATCGGGTGATCGACCCGCAATATGCTTGGCAAAGCGACGGTCCGTTGAGTCGCCGGATCGGCGGCATGTGGGAATCGGAGCTGAACAGCGCCATCGAGGCAAAGGCCCAATCGCTGAGCAACTTCTTCCTGCAGTTCGTGGCGAATCTGCCAGTCGTCGGCATCATGGGCCTGGTGGCGTATCAATGTCTTGACGCCTATCGCCGTTCAGAGTTTCTGTCCGGCGATTACTTCCGCCATGCGCTGGTCACGATCGTGATCGTGTGGCTGTTGTCGTTCATGGTGGTGCAGATCATCATCCGCATCGGCGGCGGCAAGCGACTGCTAAAGAACACGATCAACCGCATGCTCAAACTGGCCGCCGAAGACCGCACCGCTGCCGTGCAAGGCGGATTGAGCCAGGAGGTTCGCACCTTGTTGCAGCTTGGAGAGGACGCGTCGCTTAACTCGTAGCCGAAGGCGCAGGCGTGGGATCAAAGCCAGCAAGTCGTTACAGGTTGGCAGCCAGGACGCTTACATCCACTCTAAAGTAATCGGCCAACTTGCGAATCAACTGCCGACTGAATCGCCGTTTGCCGGAAAGAACCTCTGAGATCGTCGACTTGGAAATGCCGGCTTCTTGGCTCACTTCGGTCTGCGAAACGCCTCTTGCTTCCATCAGGTGGCGAAGCATATCCGCATCGGACGCTGGCTCGATCGCATGATGGCCATCTTCGTATGCAGCGACGAGATCGCTCAAAGCATCGAGGTAAAGTTCCTCGCCATGACTCAGCTTTCCCTTGGCGAGCAAGCCATCCATCACGTCTTGCGCTGCCGATAAGTGCTCATTCGATTTGATTGAAGTCAGCGGAAACTCAGAGACAAGTTCGAGATATGAATCTTGATCGCTTCGCTTCAGTCCAAACTTTAACTTCGTTGACATCGTTGCTACTCCTTCCGCTTTTTCGATTTCCGCCGTGACTTTTTTAGATTTGTTTTCTTGGGCGGCGGCTCATAGCAACCACATTCTTGCTTCCACTTGCCCTTGTCGTATTCTTTGTGCGTCATCACCTTGAGGATGAATACCTTCTGGCTTGGGAAAAAAACACGGGTGACGAGGCGGTACTTATTGCCGCCGACGTTAAAGACGACGCAATTGCCAACAATGCTCGCTGTGGCAAAATCGGCTTTCAGATCCGCCCATACTTGCCATGCGACTGACTTGCTGTTGACATGCGTGTACCACGCCCGAAACGGTCCTTCGGAGTCCTCGAAGCCGGGCTGCTCCCAAAAGTGCCGCAATCTCGACTTGGAGATGACGCGCATTTGCCACCTTCCTTACCGGCCCTCCGGGTCATTGTAGTTCGCAAAATGCGAACCGGCAAGGCGAAATGTTCGCTTATTGCGATTTTGGCTCCAGTCCAATCAAGCACTCGGAGTAGTGCGCCTGCTCCCAGTCTGCTGAAACTCGTTGACGAGCCGAATCGCGCGACGCATCTGGTCGCCGTCGATCTGGTGGACGTCGACTGGGCGGCCCACGCCGCGGAGCATGGTCAAGGTCAGGCGACCGCCCAGGTGTTGGCGGAACTCTTCCATTCCGGCGAACAGCGTGTCGGTTTCGGCCAGCAACGGATGCGATAGATCGAAGCCCAAGTCCGTCAGGCATTGCAGCACGCGCCGGGCGTCGTGCATTGGCAAACCGAGCGCCAGCGCCGAGTAGACCGAATCGATCGCCACGCCGATCGCCACCGCCTCGCCGTGCCGCACGGAGAAGTCGGTCATTGTCTCCAGTTTGTGGGCCGACCAGTGGCCGAAGTCGAGCGGCCTGGCCTCGAGCATCTCGAACGGGTCGCCGCCGGCGGTGATGTGCTTCAGATGCCAGATGGCCGAGTCGCGAATCATCGGCTGCGTGTGGCGCAGTTCGCGCGCGGCGATCTGCAGGGCCGTCTCGCACAACCGGTCGAACATCGCCGCATCTTTCAACAGCGCCACCTTGACCGATTCGCTAAACCCGCAGATGAAGTCGCGATCGCTGAGCGTTTCCAGCAGCGCCGCGTCGTTGACCACGCCCCAGGGGACCGCGAATGTGCCGAGCCAGTTCTTCTTTTGAAACAGGTTGACGCTGTTCTTCACGCCGATGCCGCTATCGGCCTGGCCGAGCGTGGTGGTCGGCAGCCGCACCAGCCGCAGGCCGCGGTGGGCGATGGCG
>JBGTJT010000128.1:0-3704 GCA_041744995.1 Pirellulales bacterium
CCAACGCCTGGGCGGCCGTGAGGTGATGCGCCGAGCCGCCGGCCAGTGGGCCATTGTCGGTGTGCCCCTCGATGCCGATCACCTGATTCGGGTAGGCGCGGCTGAGCGCTTTGGCGACTTTTTCCAGGGTGATATCCGCCCCGGTCAGGAACTGCGACGACTTGGATACGAACAGCATGTCGCTGGGGATGCGGCAGCGGACGACGTCGCCGTCGAGGGCGACGTCGACCCCTTGCACGTCGATCTGCGGCAGACGGTCCCGCAGGTTGCTGTTGGCCGTGAGGATCGCCCCGCCGCCGCGGGTGGCGGAGGCTTCCAGCGTCTCCACCCGCTGCTGGATGGCGATCTTGTCGCTCTCCAACCGGGCGATCTGATCGTTGGAGGTCTTGAGCCGATCGCGGACCGCGTTCAAATGCGATTGCAGCAACTGCACCTGCTGCCGCGATTCGGCCAGCATCTGTTGTAGTTGCTGGTTGTTCTGATCGAGATTGCCCGCCCGGGCCAAGTACTGCTGCGTTTGCTGCTGTGCGGCCAGTTGTTGCTGATGCACCGCTTGCAACTGCGACTGGTGGTACTGCACCGGCACCGACCAGTTGGAATTCTGGCAGCCGACCGCCGCGGCAAGTACCAAGCACCACACGCCGGCCAGACGACGCCTGGCGGCGGAGGAGAGGCACGCTCGAAGGATGGGATGAAGCCAGGAGTTCAAGGTAATAGCTTGAATCAGAGGTGAAAGCGACTTGCCCGGCGCAACCTAAAGGCCGCGCCCTTGTTGCCAGCGGGGCGAATCGTAGCGATGCGCGCGGAACACTTCAAGATCAGTTGATGCGTCGATTCGCTAGCAGTTCCAAATTGGAGAGTTGACCAGCCGCGTCATGGTTGGCTTGCCTTCGGCCCAGGCGGCCAGCAGGGGGCTGGTCTCTGGCAGCGGCTCGGCGTGACAGCCGTAGATCCGCTTGATGTAGTTGCGATGCAGGCGGCTCGGGGCGTGCGGCTCCCAGCCCCAGCGGCCCAGCAGGCGGTCGCTGATCTTGCCGTTGGAGACGTCGCACAGCAGGGCGTCGACCTGTTTGATCCGGGCGATCTCGTCCAGCAGCCGCACCGCCCCGCGAAAGGTGCCAAACCGGCAGTCGCGGCTGCTCTCGACGTAGACCAAGGCCAGCGCCCACCGATAGCCGCTCGGCTGATTGAAGTACAACCGGCAGCGATCCCCCCGCCCGCCGCGATGCCGACGAGGCCCCAGCCAGCGGGCGTCAAACCAGGTGACCAGCTTCGGCCACGGCCGGAAGCTAATCGATACCAGCCGCCCCCGCTCGACCTCGATCACCCCATACCGCCGCCGCCGCAGAATCTCCTGCGCCCGCGGCGTGCGGAGGTCGCAGATCGTCTCGAATGGGGAACAGATGGTCAACGCAAAGTCCCTCGGCTGCGCAGGGTCGGTGTGAGGTGGGGTGTCTCCTATGGAAAGGATAGCTTATGAATCGGAGCGGGGCGGCGGGCCATCTGCGTTGTTTGACGCGGAGGACGCCATTCTATCTAACCACGGATGAACACAGATGAAGCACGGATTGATTCGACGGCCTGGCCATCTGTGTTCCATCCGTGACATCCGTGGTTCAATACCAGGCGAAATGCTTCGCGGTGAAACTGACTTCAGACGGCAGATTGTTACTTGTCAGGAAGAAGCATCTTCCTGATCCAGAATTTCGGCGATGCGGTCGTTGGTCAGGTCGATGGCGCCGGGTTGATCGGAAGGGAAAATCGGCAGCAAGGCTGCAACCGGCTGATCGGCGACATGGACCACTGGGGCCGTCTGGGTGGTGACGACGACAACCGTACCGTCGGGCAACGGCACCCTACCGTCGAACACAACCACACCGTTTTGTATGACGCCTGAGATTTCCATAAATAAATTATGCCGCTCGATGTACTTCGAATCAAGGAACACGGGGAATGCTGGCAGCCACGGGTTGCATCGGTTCGCGGCGCTTCTCGACCCGGAGAGCCAGCTACAATGATTGACCCGCCGGCATTGGGCGATTAGCGAGGACTTCACGCAAAACCGGACCGCCCGTGCGGTCGAGTGCAATGACTATTCCTAGTTATGTCGAAGTTCGCCGCGCTCAGCAATCCAATCCAAGGCATTACACCAAGTGAAACCCACGATGCCGTCGTCCTCAAGTCCAGCAATTGGATCAACATCAAAGTATGCACCAGTAGCCGTGTCCAAGATCAGGTGCTGCGCGCTGTCTGGATCGTCCGTCAACGCGATCGTGGACGAAGGATACGATTCATCGCAGCTCGTATTGCCGCCGTAAAGTAGCCGCGGTGCGTAGTCGATTTCGCGGAGCGGAAGCAACCGCACACAACCATTCGGCGTATCCGGATCAGGATATAGACGAAAGCCGTTGCACTGACGAAGGAATGCGATCAAATCTTCTGGCAATGCCGTTTCCCGATGCTCATTCTGCCAGGCGACAAGTTCGTCGTCCGTGAGGCCGGGATCCAACTGGTGAGAACCGGGTCGAGAAGAATTTTCGGCTATGAGCAATCCAAGGAATTCGTCCGCATCCATGAGTTACTTAACACTCCGTTGTTAGCACATCTTCCCGACTCGGAGAATCTCCCGCAGACGCGGGCTCTCAACCAGCTACTTTGTTCACCATCGCGGGCGTCGCCGATCAACTGCAGCCGCTGGTTAGGTGCCGACGATAAACCTCGAAAACGCTGCCTACCTGTTCCAAGAGGTCGCTAGGAATCTGCAGTTGTTCACGAACTGACAGAGCGATGAGCCGCGACCGAATCGGTTCTCGGTCGGTCAGATCGCGATGCTCCACCTGTTCCTTCAGCGATCGAAGCAGTACGACTTCAGACACTAGCACTTCGCGCTCCGGCTCGCGAGCAACCGAAGCGGCATCCAGTACGCGCTCTATGGCGTGATCCACAGCGTCAGGCCAGTTAGAACAAGTGGCGATCAAATGGCACCTAACTAAGTTAATTGTGCAAGTCGGATTGTAGCGGTTGGCCGCTATGTTGTCATGCGTTTTCTAGCGCGATTGGCAGTTTTCGCGTCCACCGTTGCTCGACTCTCCGACTCTCCGAGGCGAGAAGCGGTGCTGGGACGGTTTCCTGCTCAAGCAAGCCCAATCAGGCAACTTGCGAAGGGACAAGCGTTGTTGGCACACCCTCCCGACTCGGAGAGTCGGGCAACTGTCACTTCGCCGTGCGGCGGGCGCGGCGATTCGCTTTGCGAAGTTGTTTGCGCCTTGCCGTTGGCGACAGTGATGCCACGGCTGCGGCTTCTCGCGAGGCGTGGCCGTTGGTCGCGGTCGGCGCCGCCGTAAGCGTGCCACTGCTGCCCTCAGCAGTGGACGGTGGCAAATCGGTCGGACTTGCGGGCTGGTCCTGACCGTTCGCCCGATCAGAAGCCGTAAACTTTTCCGTAGGCTGCACTGCTGAGGGCAGCAGTGGCACACGCTCCGGCTCGTCGTTGGGTTTGATCACAGGCGAGCCGCCTGTGCTACGTTTTTGCACGGGCCGGGGACCCATGCTACTTTGGCGGCCGGCTTTGGAGTTGCGGCGGGGCTGGCGGGTGGATGGTTCGCCGTCCGCGAAGTTGAGGCCTTGGTCGGCCACGTATTGGTGGCACGAGGCGTCGGCTTGTTGCGACCAGTTGCTCACGATCAGCCGGTGCGTCTCGTGCC
>JBGTJT010000129.1:0-7918 GCA_041744995.1 Pirellulales bacterium
CGCCGCCGCGGACGCTGATCGTCAGCGGCCAAGGGGAATTTCTCGCTCGCCTGGTCGCCTTGCGGCTCGCCCCGCAAGCCTCTGTGGTCTCTCTTAACGAACGGCTCGGCAAGCGGCAATCGGTTGCCGCTCCGGCCCATGCGCTGGCCGTCCTGGCCGCCGAGTCGTCGCCATGAGGCGGCGGGTCGTCAAGTTGGGCGGCAGCCTGCTGCGAAGCGACCATCTGGCCGAGCGGTTCGCGCGGTGGCGCGGCGACCAGCCCCCGGCCACCGACGTTGTGATAGCCGGAGGGGGCAGCCTGGCCGACGCCGTGCGCGAATACGCTGCACGCTTCGCCCTCTCCGACGAAGCGGCCCATTGGCGGTGCATCGAATGCATGACCATCACCGCCCGCATGGTGGCCGAACTGCTCGACGCCCCGCTATTGGATGCGCTCGACGCGGTTCCCGCCGCCGGCGAACCGGGCCTGGTCGTGTTCGATGCGGCGCATTTCCTGGCGAACATCGAACCGAGTCGCGGAAATCCTCTTCCCCGCGATTGGACCGTCACCAGCGACTCGATTGCCGCGCGGGTGGCGGAGTTCCTTTCCGCCGATCTCGTGCTGCTTAAGTCCGCGCCTCGACCGCCTTGCTCCTGGGAAGCCGCCGCCGCGGCCGGCTATGTCGACGCCTACTTTCCCCGCGCCATTCTGGATCTTGAGCACGTCTCGGCAAGCTGCCTGACATGACGTGTTTGCCGCGGAAAGCCGCAAGAGTTGCCTCGCTTGCCTAACCGGACTCGCGGTCCCGGCAGTCGCTTCATTCGGCAGGTTCCGGTTAATCCTCACGACCGCATCGGGCCGAATGGGAATTATGCGGCAGACGAGCAGGCAGCGGCGCCGACGGCTTGGCCGACTCGTCTTGGTGGGACGGCAAATCAGGCGCTGTCCGCTTGTCGATCTTGTTCCGATTTGGCGTTATCCACGAAGGAGAACCAGCGATGAAGTTCCAAGGACTATTGTTGGCGAGCATGTTCGTCGCTTGCTGTGGTACGCAAGCCGCAGCGCAGGAGCGCGTGGATCACCCGCGCGGGGCGAAGGCGGAGCAAGACCCCATCCGCCTGGCGACCGATCGAGTCGAAACGACTCCGGAGATGTGGTTCTACCAGCAGGAACTGGCGCGCCAGGAGGATCCCCGCGACGCGGTCCGTCGCAAGGCGGAGTATGCCGCCGCGCAGCGCCAATGGCGGATCGCCATGATGAAGGCGCAGGGCCTGTCCAAGATGCGGCCGACGGAATCGCACACGCCGATGTGCAGCAGCTATCTGCCCACGCAGGACATCTACCGCTGGGGCTATGGCCGCGGCGTAATGGAAGTCGCCGCCCCGACGACGCCGTACCGGCGTTAAAGCCAGCCTGCTCTTGCCGGCGCTCGCTCGCGCCGGCCCCAGACGACGCCCGAATCTTAAGCCCCCGGTGACCCCACCGGGGGCACGGTGCGGCGTCCTAGTGCTTCGTGACACCTTCAAGTTAGGGTGCTGTCAATTTCGGGTGCCATGCCCACGCGCAGTTTACGAAGCATGGGCATGTGAAGCGCGGACCGGGCATGCCCATGACTGGCAAATACCAGGCAGACGCCGCAGC
This sequence comes from Pirellulales bacterium, assembly GCA_041744995.1. Lineage (GTDB taxonomy): Bacteria > Planctomycetota > Planctomycetia > Pirellulales > UBA7805 > JBBDLY01. The sequence continues at coordinate 1,622 of JBGTJT010000129.1, forward strand.
CTCCAGGCAACAGCGCCACGGGTGCAGGTCACGAACCTGCGCCGGGTCATCTTAGTGCTAGCATCGCTTGCGATGAGTTTCAGGTAGGCCGCGGATTTTATGACTGCTGGCTCTTTGCTTCGTGTTCTTCGTGTCCTTCGTGGTAGGAAATTACGTCAGACGGCTGAAGTGTTGCAATGCTTGGAAGTCGACGTGCAGCCCTGGCGTGCTCCCGGTTGGTGTCGAAGATGACCGGCCGCATTTTTTCGAGAATGTCGCGCGGGTGTTCACGATTTTCCACTGGTATAGCGAGAAACTGACACCCCAGGCCCCCCGCTTGGTGCTGAATGTCGCAAAATGTCGCGAGATTTGCGCGACAGTCGGCGAATGTCGCGCAACGTCGCGCGGGCGTCAGAGCGGCCGGCAGCCGAAGCCCGTGACTGCGGCCACCAGCCGCAGCAACACGCGGGCAAGCGATGCTTGAGGGAACCGGTGCGGCGGGTGGCGGAGAGACCAGTGGCATACGCATATAATAGCATATGTACACTAGTTGTCAAGCGGCTGTTTTGGACCACCCGACGAGCGAAACCGAACAAGATTGCGGTATTGCTTGACTCGCTTGCGGTGACTTGCTTGCGGCATGTTGGAGGCGTTGTCATGATGTAGAGTCTACCAGCCGTTCGCACTGTCGACGAGCTATCGCTCGTTGACAGTGGCACCCGAAGAAGTGCCAGGGCGGGGCAACGTCGGCGCCACCGTGCCGCTTTTGGCCAACGGCCAAACTCACCGTAGCCAGGGGCAACGCCCCTGGAAGAGGCGCAATTTGAAGATGAATTTGGCTGAAGGCCAATCTCACGTTGCGGCCGTGAGTGAGCTTGGCCTTCAGCCAAGGGGTTCTTGTTGCAGGTGCCGTCATCGGTTGCATCATCTTCGTCAACTGCGTATCTCTCCTGTTTGAATTTCATGACGGGCCCATCGCCGAGGAACTTCGTCGTTGGGGTTTAACGCTTCCTTCACGGCCTGGGCGCTTGAACTAATTGGTTGTGCCCAGCTTGCACTTTTGGGTGCAGCGAACGGCCGAGAACTGCACGGCTGGGTTTTTTCGCACCCGCATCGGGGTGCGAGATGATGGCCGCATGAAAATGCGGTACTCTTCTCAAAAACATAGCGGTTCGAGCGGTAAACGGCAAACCACTTTCGGCGGCACACTTTCGGCGGCAGCGTGTTCGGCGGCAGCGACTGCCGCGGGTCCCCACGCAGCGCTGGCAGAGAGGCGGTGAGGCGACTGCGAGCCAGGCGGTTCTTGCCGGGAACGCGACGGGAAAAGTCAACATGCTCGATCGATTTGTGCTACGATGGAGATCGGCCACAGAAGCCGAGACGTCCCCTCCCACCTGAGGAAAGGCCCACCTGATGAACATTCCACTTAAATTTGCCCTGGCCGGCCTGTTGTGCCTGCCGTTGACCGCCGCGACGCTGCTGCGGGCCGACGACGACGCCGGCGGCGACTGGATCAGCCTGTTCGACGGCAAGTCGCTCGACGGTTGGAAGATGAACGAGAACCCCGACTCCGTGCGGGTCGAGGAGGGCATGATCGTCATCGACGGGCCGCGCGGTCATTTGTTCTATGTGGGCGAGGTAGCGGACGCGAACTTTAAGAACTTCGAGTTCCAGGCGGACGTGCGGACCCATCCGCGGGCCAATAGCGGCATCTACTTTCACACCAAGTTTCAGGAGTCGGGCTGGCCCAACACGGGATACGAGGCGCAGGTCAACGCCACGCACGGCGATCCGCGCAAGACGGGCAGCCTGTACGCCATCCAGGATGTGCGCGAACCGGGCCACGAGGACGGCGAGTGGTTCAACTACCACATCCTCGTCAACGGCAAGCAAATTGTGTTGAAGATCAACGGCAAGGTCGTCTGCGACTATACCGAACCGGACGACCTGAACCGACCCGAGCGGCAGTTGTCCAGCGGCACCTTCGCCCTGCAAGCACACGATCCCGACAGTCGGATCGACTTCAAGAACCTTCGCGTTAAGCTGCTGCCGTAAGGCGGCAAGCCGAGATGGAAGGAACTCTCCTACACACCCTCACTTTGCGGAGACTACGATGAAGCGTTTTTTGGTGGTTGCGGCGTTGGCCTTGTCGTTCGCGGTTCCCTGCACCAGTATCGTGCGGGCGGAGGAGGACGGATTTAAGCCGATATTCAATGGCGAAAATCTGGACGGCTGGGCGGGCGACGAAAAGTTCTGGCGAGTGGAAGACGGCATGATCGTCGGCGAAACGACGGCGGAAAACCGCACGTCTTCCAATACCTTCCTGATTTGGACCGAACAGGAGCCGGCCGATTTTGAATTGAAGCTTCGCTACCGCATTGCCAGCAAGGAAGCCAACTCAGGCGTGCAGGTTCGTTCGGAGCGGGTAGGAGATTTCGGCATGAAAGGTTACCAACCCGACATCGCCACGGTCGACTGGATCACCGGAATTCATTATGAGGAACGGGGCCGGGGCATCCTGGCGCGGCGCGGCGAAGAGGTGACTTTCGATTCCGACGGAAAGCGTCAGGCCACTCGCTTCGCCGAGGAGGCGGAACTGCTCAAAGAGATTCATGGCGACGACTGGAACGAATACCATATCATCTGCCGCGGCAACACGCTGATCTCGAAGATCAACGGCAAGAAAATGCATCACATCGTCGACGACGCGCCGCAAGCGCGCCAAGACGGCCTGATCGGCTTGCAGCTTCACACCGGTCCGCCCATGACGCTGCACTTCAAGGACGTGCGGCTGAAGATGCTCGATTGATTCCCACTGCTGGCACAGCATGTGGCTGCAAGGAATCCAGATGCTCGTTTTAGACGATTCTTAGCCATCTCAAAACACTTGCAAGTTAGGCGGCGAACTCTTCTACCCCTTCGGCTCGCGCCGCAAATGCAGCCAATCCGTATGAAACACCCCCTCTTTATCGACTCGCTTATAGGTGTGCGCCCCAAAATAGTCCCGCTGGGCCTGCAATAAATTCGCCGGTAGGCGGGCGGTGCGGTAGCCGTCGTAGTAGGCCAGCGCCGTGCTGAAGGCTGGTGTGGGGATGCCGTGTTGGATCGCCGTTTGAATCACGCTCCGCCAGGCAGGTTGGGCGCGGTGGATTTGCTCGACGAAGTAGGGATCGAGCAGCAGGTTCTCCAGATTCTTGTTCTTGTCGTAGGCTTCCTTGATTCGCTCCAGGAATCGGGCGCGGATAATACACCCGCCCCGCCACAACATCGAGATCGCCCCAAAGTCGAGCGGCCAGCCGTGTTCCTCCGCCGCCGCCTGCATCTGCACGAAGCCTTGCGCGTAGCTGACGATCTTGCTGGCGTACAGCGCGTCGCGGACTTCGGCAATGAACTGCTTGCGGTCGCCGTCGAACTTGGTCGTCGGCGGTCCTTGCAGGACTTCACTTGCCCGCTGGCGGGCTTCCTTGTTGGCCGATAAACTCCGGGCGAAGACCGCCTCGGTGACCAGCGTGCTTGGTACGCCCAGGTCGAGCGCCAGTTGGCTCATCCACTTGCCAGTCCCCTTCGCGCCGGCCGTGTCGAGCACCTTGTCGACCAGGTCGCCCTCGCCGTCGGGGTCTTTCACGCTGAAGATGTCGCGAGTGATCTCGATCAAGTAGCTGTCCAGGTCGCCGGAGTTCCATTGATCGAACACGTCGTACAGTTCGTCGTTGCTGAGGCCGAGCACGTGCTTGAGGGTGAAGTACGCCTCGCAGATCAACTGCATATCGCCGTACTCGATGCCGTTGTGGACCATCTTTACGTAGTGCCCTGCCCCGCGGGGGCCGACCCAGTCGCAGCAGGGAATGTCGTTGTTGGGCCCCACTTTGGCGGCGATTGCCTGAAAGATGTCCTTAACGAGCGGCCAGGCTTCCTTGCTGCCGCCGGGCATCATACTGGGACCAAGCAGCGCCCCCTCCTCGCCGCCGGAGACGCCCGTGCCGACGAATAGCATACCCTGGGCTTCCACTTCCTCGGTGCGGCGTTCGGTATCGGGGTAATAGGTGTTGCCGCCGTCGATGATCACGTCCCCTTTGTCCATCAGCGGGATCAACTGTTCGATTACGGCGTCGACCGCCGGGCCGGCCTTGATCATCAGCATCACCTTGCGAGGCGGCTTGAGGCTGCCGACGAGTTCCTCTATGGTGTGGCAGCCCTTAAACTGCTTGCCTTTGGCGCGGCCTTCGATAAAGTTATCAACGACGCTGGTGGTGCGATTGAACACGGCCACGCTGTAGCCGCGGCTCTCGATGTTGAGAGCGAGGTTCTCGCCCATGACGGCCAGCCCGATCAGTCCGAAGTCGTATTCCATGGTTTTGCTGCGAAGTTGGGGTGCGCGAGTTTGATTTCCAAGGCACGCATTTTAGCAGTGCCATTTGCCGGCATCCAGTGGCGTAAGGCGTCGCGGCTAGCCGGCCTACTTTAAGAAAGTCTATTGAATGACGCAGAAAACCGGTTGGCAGAGCTTTTTCGATTCCCATGCGCCGAAGTACCTGGAGAACGTGTTCACCAAAAGCACCGCGGCGGAGATCGAGTTTTTGCTGAAAGAACTCGACCTGCCGGCCGGGGCGCGGATCCTCGACGTCGCCTGCGGCACCGGCCGACACGCGATTGAACTGGCTCGCCGCGGTTACGAAGTGATCGGCATCGACCTGTCGGAAGGAATGCTGGCCGAGGCCCGGCGGCGGGCGGAAGCGGCCGGCGTGGAGATCGAGTTTCGCCAGGCGGACGCCACCCGGTTTAAGGTGACGCCGGCGGTCGACGCCGCGATTTGCATCTGCGAGGGCGCCTTCGGCTTGTTGAGTAGCGGCGACGATCCCAACGAACAGCCGCTGGCGATCTTGGGCTGCATCGCCGAAGCATTGAAACCACAGGCGCCGGCGATCTTTACGGTGCTCAACGGTTTCCGCGCGGCGAGGGCCTATTCGCAGGCCGACGTCGTCTCAGGAAATTTCGACCCGCTGACGATGAGCAATATATCGGAGTGCAACGCCTCGGACGTCGTCGAAGACAAACTGCTCCGCGAGCGCGGCTTTGTGCCCACCGAATTGCGGCTGCTGTTTCAAGCCGCCGGCCTCACGGTGGAGCATATCTGGGGCGGCACAGCCGGCAACTGGCGCCGCGGTCCAATTGAACTGGACGAATACGAGATCATGGTGGTGGCGCGGAAGTAGCAGCATGGACTTGCCATATGGCATGTGCTAGAATGTCATATGGCGTTCAGCCTGGGAGGTCCCACGATGGAAAATGTTCAGCAAGTGCGGCGATATCTTGGCGGCCGCGACGTGATTGGCATGCCGAAGAACGAATTGGATTTCGTGCCGATCATTCGGCGAGGATTCCCCTTCGCCGCGTTTACGTCGGTCCACGACCGAACGCAACTTAGCGAAGAGGAACTGTGCGCTTCACTGCGGATCGCAAAACGGACGGTGGCTCGCCGCAAGAATGCTTCCTCGCGGTTGAAACCGCACGAATCGGAATTGCTGCTGCGCCTGGCCCAGGCGCAGGCCAAGGCGGCCAATGTGCTCGGCAGCGAAGCCAAGGCGAGCCAGTGGCTCAAGACGCCCAATCGCGCGCTGGGGGGCGCCGTGCCGCTGTCGCTGCTCGATACGGGGCTTGGCTTCCAGGAGGTGATGGACGTACTTACCAGGGTCGAGTACGGGGTCCATAGTTAATGCTTGTATGGCGTATCTGCAAGCAGAAGCATCTTGCTACTGCGCTCGACGGCGTGGGGGCCGAAAAGGTCGGCGGTCGCTGGAATCATCCTGGTACCCGCATTGTCTACACCGCATCGAGCTTATCGCTGGCATCGCTTGAGTTGTTCGTACATCTGGAACCGAATCTCGTTCCAGATGATCTCGTCTCGGTTGCGATCGAACTTCCACCAAGAGTGTCTGTCGAGACCCTTCTGGAATCTGACTTGCCTCGCGATTGGCGAGCTTATCCGGCGCCGGAAACGCTTCAGGACATCGGCGCCAACTGGGCGGCCCAGCAGCGGTCGCTGGCGCTGGTCGTGCCGTCTGCCGTGACTCCCCAGGAGCGGAATGTGCTGCTCAATCCATTGCATCGACAGATGCGATTGCTCCCGAAGCCGACCGTCAGCCCATTCCATTGCGACCCGCGGATGTGGAAGTAGGCAACATCCGCCAGATTCTCGCTGCCTACACTCGTGTCGGCTCTGAATACTTGGCACATTCCGCAACGCTACACAACGCTACGCAGCGCGGCGCGTTACCTGGCGCACTTCGGCAGGCGCCGCAGCCGTTGCGCGCCGCGCCC